>JBCBKN010000024.1:0-20599 GCA_038521775.1 Pseudomonadota bacterium
AAGCCGCCATAGAAGAGCATGCCCGCCAGCACCGCGCCCGCCGCGAGCACATAGAGCGGCACCAGCATCACCATCGGGCTTTCATGCGCATGCTCATGCGTGTGGGCATCGCCGCGCGGCGTGCCGTAAAAGGTCATGAACACGAGCCGCCAGGAGTAAAAACTCGTCATGAGCGCCGCAATCACCAGGATCCAGAACGCGCCGGAGGCCTGGGCCGCATAGGCGCTTTCGATGATCACGTCCTTTGAGATGAAGCCCGCAAACCCGACCGGGAAGCCCAGATAGAGGATCGGGATGCCCACCCCGGTGATGGCCAGCGTGCCCAGCATCATCGTCCAGAACGTCACCGGGATGCGGTGGCGCAGCCCGCCATAATGGCGCATGTCCTGCTCGTGATGCATCGCGTGGATGACCGAGCCCGCGCCGAGGAACAGGAGTGCCTTGAAGAACGCATGGGTGAAGAGGTGGAACATCGCCGCCTGGTAGACCCCGACGCCCGCGGCCACGAACATATAGCCCAGCTGCGAGCAGGTCGAATAGGCGATCACTCGCTTGATGTCGTTCTGCACCAGCCCGACGGTTGCCGCAAAGAATGCGGTCAGCGCGCCGAGCGCCGTGATGAAGGTGAGCGCCCCGGGCGCGAACTCGTAGATCGGCGACATCCGGCAGACCAGGAACACGCCTGCGGTGACCATGGTCGCGGCATGGATCAGGGCCGAGACCGGCGTCGGCCCCTCCATCGCATCGGGCAGCCAGGTGTGCAGGATGAATTGCGCGGATTTGCCCATCGCGCCCACAAAAAGGAGCACGCAAAGCGTTTCGATCACCGACACCTCCCAGGACAGGAAGGTCATGGTCTGGGTGGCAAGCTCGGGCGCCTTGTCGAAGATGACCGAGAATTCCACCGAGTCGGTCATGTAAAAAAGCCCGAAGATCCCAAGTGCGAAGCCGAAATCGCCAACCCGGTTGACAATAAAGGCCTTCATTGCGGCTGAATTCGCCGAGGGTTTGCGGAAGTAAAACCCGATCAGGAGGTAGGAGGCGAGGCCCACACCCTCCCAGCCAAAGAACATCTGCACCAGATTGTCGGCCGTCACCAGCATCAGCATGGCGAAGGTAAAGAAGCTCAGATAGGCAAAGAAACGCGGCTTGTAGCTCTCACCCTGCTTCCACTGGGGGTCGTGGTCCATATAGCCCCAGGAGTAAAGATGCACGAGCGCCGAGACCGTGGTGACCACAACCAGCATCACCGCGGTCAGCCGGTCGAGCCGGATCGCCCAATCGGCCTCCATCGAGCCCGAGGAGATCCAGCGCGCGATGGTGATCGTCTCAACCTCGGGCCCCAGCGTGAAAAAGACGATCCAGGACAAGAGGCAGGCCAGAAACAGCAGGCCCGTGGTGATGTAGAGCGCAAACGCCTCGCCCGTCAGCCGATGGCCAAGCCCGGCAATCAGCGCCCCCAATAGGGGCGCAAACAGGATGATCTCGGCCATGTTCAGCCCTTCATGACATTGATGTCCTCAACCGCGATCGTGCCGCGGTTGCGGAAAAAGCAGACCAGGATCGCCAGGCCGATCGCCGCCTCCGCCGCGGCCACAGTCAGCACGAACAGGGTAAACACCTGGCCCACCAGATCGCCCAGATGCGACGAAAACGCGACCAGGTTGATGTTGACCGAGAGCAGCATCAGTTCGATCGACATCAAGATGACGATGACGTTCTTGCGGTTCAGAAAGATCCCGAAGATGCCGATCACAAACAGGATCGAGGCGACCGTGAGGTAATGTTCAAGCCCGACCATCGGTTTCTCCTCAGATGCCCTGTCCGGGCGGCACGTCCTTGAGCTCCACCGCTTCCTCGGGGTCGCGGTAGATCTGGCTGAGCACCGATTGGCGTTTGACCGTCTCGCGGTGGCGGAGGGTCAGCACGATGGCGCCGATCATCGCGACCAGCAGGATCAGCCCCGCCATCTGGAAAAGATGCACGTAGCGCGTGTAGATGAGCTGGCCGAGCGCGGCGGTGTTCTCCACATCCTCGGGCGGCGGGGCGACCGCGACGCGCAGCTCGGGCGCGGCATCGGCAAAGGCCCAGGCCCCCACGACCAGCCCAAGCTCCATCAGGATCACAATCCCGATCAACAGGCCCATCGGCAGATACTGCGCCATGCCCGATTTGAGCTCGGCAAAATCGACATCGAGCATCATGACGACAAAGAGGAACAGCACCGCAACCGCGCCGACATAGACGATCAGCATCAGCATCGCGATGAATTCGGCCCCGAGCAGCACAAAGAGCCCTGAGGAGGCGAGGAAGGCGCAGATCAGCCACAGCACCGAATGCACCGGGTTGCGCGCGATCACCGTAAAAAGCCCCGCGATCACCACGACCGAGGCAAAGAGGTAAAAGGCGTAGTCGGCTACGGTCATCTCAGCCTCCGATGGCGGTCAGTCTTGAGCGCACGTCCTGGACGCGGCCCCGGCGCTTTGATGGTCGCCAACCAGGTCAAGCGCATCGTCATTGTCAAAGCTGCCATATCCCCAGGTTCCCATCTTCCGAGGCCCTACCGATACGGCGCGTCGAGTTCGAGGTTGCGGGCAATCTCCGCCTCCCACCGCTCGCCATTGTCGAGGAGCTTTTCTTTGTTATACATCAGCTCTTCCCGGGTTTCGGTGGCGAATTCGAAATTCGGGCCCTCGACGATGGCATCGACCGGGCAGGCCTCCTGGCAAAACCCGCAATAGATGCATTTGGTCATGTCAATGTCGTAGCGGGTGGTGCGGCGCGAGCCATCCTCGCGCGGCTCGGCCTCAATGGTGATGGCCTGGGCCGGGCAGATCGCCTCGCACAGCTTGCAGGCAATGCAGCGTTCCTCGCCATTGGGGTAGCGTCGCAGCGCATGCTCGCCCCGAAAGCGCGGGCTGAGCGGGCCCTTTTCATTGGGGTAATTCACCGTCGCCTTGGGTTTGAAGAAATACTTCAGCCCCAGGCGCAGCCCCCCGAACACATCGGCGAGCAGGAAATACTTGCGGGCACGGGTCCAGTCGATGGCAGTCATTGCACAGCCTCCCTGGCCTTTTCGAGCAGCTCAAGCCGCTGTTCGGGTGTGATTGCCGTGGTGGCGTCGCGATAGGCGTCGCGGCCGGCATCGTCAAACCCCTCATGGGTCCGGGCGTAACATTCGACCAGCGGATCAACCATCAGGAGAGCCGCGCCCATCACATCGTCGCGCAGACCGATCTGCAGCCCCATCGCCGCGCCCTGATAAAGCTGCAGCACGAGCACGCGCAGGCTGTTCACATCCTGCACTTCTTGGGTGACCGAGCGGCCCTGAAGCGGCGGAAACCCGTCAAAGAGATCCGCATTCGACGCATCATCGGCCAGGATCATGTCGCGAAACTCGCCCTCCAGCGCCGTGCAATCGGCCTGCGCCGTTTCGACCGCATCCACCGGCGCGGCCGAGGCCTCCCAGCGTGCGTAGCCCGGCATCCCGAACTGCGCAAAGGCCGCGACGATCACCACCCAGGCGAGCGACATGGGAAGGAACACCTTCCAGCCCAGCCGCATCAGCTGATCATAGCGGTAGCGGGGCACCACCGCCTTCACCAGCGCAAAGAGGAAGAAGAAGAACACCGTCTTGGCGACGAACCAGAACACCCCGTCGGGCAGCCCCGGGATCGGGCTGAGCCAGCCGCCGAAAAAGAGCGTGGTGGTCAGCGCGCAGAGGAGCAGCATCGCCATATACTCCCCGATCATGTAGAGGAGATAGAGGGTCGAGGAATACTCCACCTGATAGCCGGCAACGAGCTCGCTCTCGGCCTCCGGCAGATCGAAGGGCGGGCGGTTCGTTTCGGCCAAGGCGCTGATGAAAAAGAGAAACACCATCGGCAGATGCGGCAGCCAATACCAGGAGAAGAAGCCGTAATCGCCATCCTGCGCGGCTACGATGTTGGTCAGGCTCAGCGAGCCGGTCGAGATCAGCACGCCCACGATGATAAAGCCGATCGAGACTTCATAGGAGATCATCTGCGCGGCCGAGCGAAGCCCACCGAGGAAGGGGTATTTGGAGTTCGACGCCCAGCCCCCCATGATCACGCCGTAAACCTCCAGCGAGGAAATCGCGAAGATATAGAGGATGCCGACATTGATGTCGGAAAGGATCCAGATGCTTTCGTCGTCGGCATAGAACGGCACCGCCGCCCAGGCGATCAGCACCAGCACAAAAGAGATCAGCGGGGCGAGCAGAAAGACCGCCTTGTCGGCGCCCGCGGGAATGACGACCTCCTTGACCGCCATCTTGATGAAATCGGCAAAGCTTTGCAGAAGGCCAAAGGGCCCCACCACATTCACCGATTTGCGCAATTGCACGAGCCCGAAGGTCTTGCGCTCCACCCAGATCAGAAAGGCCAGGCTCACCAGCAAGAAAAGCGTCACCAGCAGGCACTGGCCCAGGATGACCAGGAAGATCCCGAAATTGGTGTCGAAGAAGTCCATATTCCCGCCTTATCCTGACACGCGCCGCTCGATGCGGATCGACTGGAGACTGAAAAGCGCGCTGCCGGAAAGATCGCCATTGACAATCGCCGGTTCGACGTCGGTTAGACCGCAGCGATGTTCGCGCCGTTTGAGCCGCGTGACGGCAAAAAACCCTGAGGCCAACGCTTCTTCGACATCTCTAAACAGTCGTGCTTCGCCCTCGAACGGTGTATCGCTCGGATCCGGTGCCTGATCGGCCAGCCAGACGAACTGGTACCCCTCGGCGATCAGCGGCTGGACCTCCGTGCAGGCGACCTGGGGAATGCCGATGCGGCGCTGCGGCAGGCGTGGGGTTGCGTCGAAGGTCAGCACGCGCGCCTCACCCTTCGACAGATCGATGGGCGGAGGCGGCGCGACCTCCGCACAAGCCATTAACCCAGCGCAGGCGAGTAACAGAGCCAGCCGCATCCCCATCACTCCGCAGCCATGGGCAGCTTGCGCGCCTTGGCGCGGCGGGAGAGGTCGGCCATCACCTCGGAGGCCCGGGCGATGGGGTTGGTGAGGTAATGGTCGGCAATGGCGGGCGCGAAGGGCGTGTCGGTCATCTCGCCCAAAGGCAGCGCGTCGCCCGAATTCTCCGGCACCTGATCGATCGCGCCCAGATGTGGGAAGGCCTTGAACAGCACCGCGCGCAGCTCGGCCAAGCTGTCGAAGGGCAGTGTGTGGCCCAGCTCGGCCGAGAGCGCGCGCAGGATCGCCCAGTTTTCCTTGGCCTCGCCGGGCGGAAAGCCGGCGCGGTTGGCCATTTGCGGGCGGCCTTCGGTGTTCACGAACACCCCGCCCTCTTCGGTATAAGCCGCGCCGGGCAGGATCACATCAGCCCGATGCGCGCCGCGATCGCCATGGCTGCCCTGATAGATGACGAACGGGCCACCGGCGTCGCGCGCGGGCAGCGCCACCTCATCGGCGCCGAGATTGTAGATCACCTCGGCACCTTCGAGCGCGGCCTGCATCCCGCCTTCGGTGGCAAAGCCCAGATCCATGGCGCCGACCCGGCTGGCAACACTGTGCAACACCAAGAGCCCAGACGTGGTGGCCGCGCAAATCGCCTGGGATGCGGCCAGCACCGCCGCACCGTCGGGCCGGGTCAGCGCGCCCTGCCCCAGGATCACCAGCGAGCGGAAATCGCGGATCATCTCCGCACCCATCTCGAGGATCTGGGAGACCGCGGCCGGCCCCTCGCCCACATGCATCACGTCATAGGTAAGATCGGCCTCGGGCCCGACATAGGCGATCTCGGCACCGGCGAGCCAGGCCTTGCGGATGCGCGCGTTCAGGACCGGCGCCTCGATGCGCGGATTGGTGCCGATGAGCAGGATGCGCTCGGCCGTGTCGATCTCCTCGATCCTGGCCGTGCCGACATAGGCCGCGCGGTTGCCGATGGGCAGTGCGGCGCCATCGGTGCGGCATTCGCCCGTGCCGCCCAGCATTGCCGTCAGATGCCCCAGCGCGAACATCGCCTCGACCGAGGCCAGATCGCCGGCCAGCGACGCCACCCGCTTGCCGGCCATCGCATCGCGGCAGGCGGCAAAGGCCTCGCCCCAGCTTGCCGGGGTCAGCTTGCCGCCCTTCCGAACATAGGGCCGGTCGAGCCGCTGGCGCCGCAGCCCGTCCCACACGAACCGGGTCTTGTCGGAGATCCACTCCTCATTCACCCCGTCATGATTGCGGGGCAGAAAGCGCATCACCTCGCGCCCACGCGTGTCGACGCGAATGTTCGAGCCCAGCGCATCCATCACATCTATGCTTTCGGTCTTGGTCAGCTCCCAAGGCCGGGCGGTGAAGGCGTAGGGCCGGCTGACCAGCGCGCCGACCGGGCAAAGATCGATGATGTTGCCCTGCAGCTCGCTTTCCAGGGTTGCACCCAGATAGGTGGTGATCTCGGCATCCTCGCCGCGCCCCGTCTGGCCCATCTGGCTGACGCCCGCCACCTCGGTGGTAAAGCGCACACAGCGGGTGCAGGAGATGCAGCGGGTCATATGGGTTTCGACCAGCGGGCCGAGATCGAGATCGTCGACCGCCCGCTTGGGCTCGCGGAAGCGCGAGAAATCCACGCCATAGGCCATGGCCTGGTCCTGCAGATCGCACTCACCCCCCTGATCGCAGATCGGGCAATCCAGGGGGTGGTTGATGAGAAGGAACTCCATCACCCCTTCGCGCGCCTTGCGCACCATGGGCGAGTTGGTGCGCAGCTCGGGCGGGGCGCCATCCTTGCCCGGGCGCAGATCGCGCACCTGCATCGCGCAGGAGGCGGCGGGCTTGGGTGGCCCGCCCACGACCTCGACCAGGCACATCCGGCAGTTGCCGGCGATCGACAGCCGCTCATGATAGCAAAAACGCGGGATCTCGATGCCCGCCACCTCGCATGCCTGGATCAGGGTGAGCGCCGGATCGACCTCGATTTCATGTCCATCGATGACAATCGTCCGCAGCTCGGTCATCGCGCGCCCTCCTCAGGCTCAGAACCAGGCCTTCTTGTTCACTTCGTAGGTCTGGTAGAAATCCTCATCGGTTTTCGTAAGGTAAATAATGCCCTCGATCAGGGCGATTATGCCGATGATCAGGGTCGGAATCGCCAAAGCGATGACCCCCAGCACGCTGACCAGCAGCATGATGACGCCCGCGGTCGAGGCGCCGATGTAGAATTTGTGGATCCCCAGGCCGCCCAGAAAAATCGCCAGCAGCCCGGCCGCAACCTTGGATTTCTTACCCACCGTGCCGCTGCCCGGGGCGGGCCGCCCGGCCTCGACCACAAAGATATCGACCGCCGCACCGTCCTTGATGTCGAAATCGAGCTTGGCGCCGGGATTCATCTGCCCGATATCGCCGCCGACATCCTTGCCCTGAAAATTGTAGCGGTTTCCGTCATCGCCACTGATGATCCCCGACGCCGTTTTGGCGTCATAGCTCAACAATTGCCCGCGCATTCCTACCCTCCTACTCGCTGGCCCGTTCGAAGTGGTCCGTTCTGGTCCGACACAGTTATCCTAATTTGCCAGGCCGAAGGCAGCTTTGGCCCGGACGCGCAGAGCAGCGCGACGGTTGTGTCTCTCTTACGCCAAGCTCGCACCTGCGAAAAGGTCTCGCGGCAAGCGAGGGCGCGGTTTTTCGCCACTTGTGGATTTGGACGCTCAGGATGCGGCGGAGAGCCGGTCAGCGGTCACCGCGATGGGTCGATCCGACGGTGCCGGCGGGCGGGCGGAGGCCGGTGGCGCGATTGCCACGCTCGCCCGTATCAGGCTCGCAACCAGGCTCTTGAGAAGGACCCGCGCCGCAAGGTGGTTCTGCGAGCGATGGGCGCGCGCGGAGTGATGGCAAAGCGGGCGCCGGGCCGGGCCGGCGCCACGCGTGCTGAGGGGATATCGCGGCGCTCAGCCCTCCCAGAGCTCGGTCTTGGGATAAAACTGCGACCAGGCAAACCAGAAGGCCTGATGGCTCCAAACCATCGCGCCGCCGGTATCGACCGCCTTCACACCCCCTGCCTCAAGCTCCAGGCGGATGTTTTCAAACCCAACCTCGCGCCCGGCCCGCAGCGCCAGGATCGCTGCGCTGCGCTGAAAAGCAACTGGCGTGCCAGAGGCCGACACCACACCGATGATATCCTCATGCACCGGCAGCCGCGGGTCGACATCGCCTACCGGAAAGATCGGCCCATTGGCATCGCGCCCATTGCGAAAGTCAAAATCCCGGCCCAGCGCCAAGGCTTCGACCAGCACCGTGGTCTCGGGATGCGCCGCTTTCCATGTGCCCCAATCGGTGGTCACCACCGTGGCCTGCTCCAGCTGCAGCCCGATCTCGGCCAGGGGGCCGGTCACGGCCTTGCCCAGAAACGTGTCGAACACCGAATGCGAGGTGATGTCATACATCACCTTGTTTGAGCGGATCAGAAGGCCCGAGGTCCGCAGCACCGGCCGCTCCACCCCCTGGGGCAGCTGATCGGTGAAATAGGCCTGCGCTGCCCCGCAGAGGGTGCAATAGGGAATGCCCAGATCGCGCCCGCCCAGCGTGTCATTGACCATCTCGCGCACCTCCATGATGCGCCGCGGATAGGCGCGGTAGGCGCCGTTCACCTCGATGCCGAAGACGATGTCGCTGTCTTTGAGCCAGGTCGCCTCCTCCGCGCTGCTGACGGGCGGATTGTCGGCCGCGGGGATGCAGTTGCAGGCCTCATCGGTGGTGTCATAGGCGCGATCGTCGATCAGCACGCCGCCCCAGGAGACCAGGCGCCAATCGATGTCGCCGGGCACGAAGATCTTGTCCCAGCCCGGCACGATGCTGGTGAAAATCGCACGCTTTACCGTGAGATAGTCGGGCGGGGCCGGAATGTCCCAGGCGATGAGATGGTCGGTGACCTGGCCCCAATGGTTCTGATCCGGCAGATCCTTGTCAAAGAGCGTTCCGGCCGCCGCCGACAGGGCGCGGGTGAGCTGCGGACCCTGCGCAAACCGCATCAGATCGCTGATCATCCAGGCAAGCCGTGGATCCTGTGAAGCAGCGATCACCTCAAGCGCTGCACTCTGATCGGCGCCCCAGACCCCGTTTGTCACGCTGACCACAAATGCCGTTTGCACCGCGCTCTGCAGCTCGGGCGACAAGGGTCCATCCGGAACGTCGGGGGCCGCGCCAAACTGGGCGACGACATGGTCGGTTTGCGCGGTCGCCGGCGCGGTTGCCAGAACCGTTACCAGAACGGTGGCCGAAAGGGCCGCCAGAGATGTCAGCGCGATGGCGACGGCCAGCAAAGGCCCGCGTGGTGAAACTGTCAGTGCCATGGGAAAGCCTTTCGCATCTCGATGTCATCGTCATGGGCGCCGGACGGAGGCCGGCATGCGGGTCTCGTGGCCCGAGCAGGCCGCAGAACCGAGGGGTCCGCAGCAGATCTGGGCCTGTGCGGACCGTACCGCTTTGACGATCACAAGCGAATCAGCAATCGGTGAGAGTGACCCGAATGCCAGGTGGCGCCGCCGCGCCGGACAGCCCCGGCCGAGGGTGCTCTGCGAACCGGTCCGAGGCCATGACAGCTGACATGCTGCCGCTCATCGCGGCACTTGTCGTGCTTTTCACCCATGGCATTTATGTTGGGACCCTCCGGCGTGACCTGCATCTTGCGCTCGATGCTTTGCCGCAAGAGCTCCGCGACGCGCTTGACTGGCCTGTCGCGCCCAAGGTGTGTGGGCAGTCGCACGCCCACAGCCTGCGCAGATCGGCCAGTCTGCGTCTGGCGCATTGGCCCCTGCCGCGCAGTGACCGCATTCCGCGTGCGATCTCTGCCCATGAGCGCCGATTTCGCCAGCTTTTGGCAATCGAGAACCTGCTTCTGGGCCTGGTGATCCTCAGTCTTGCCCTGGTTGGCAGCGGCGCTTGCATAATCTCGCTCGCCCTGCTGGCAGGGTTTCTGGCGTGCAGAAACCCAGGTATTGGCGCGGCCGCTTGGGGGCCCGGGCATTGCATGCTGCCAATCCGTTAGACAAATGCCCCCAGACAGGGCAGTATTTGAGCATAAACACCGTTGCTTGCCCGGTTTGCGTGCTGTGGGGACAATTCGGCTTGGAGTTGGCGACATTGCACGCGGTAGCCTGCGCGCGAGGTTTGGGAGATGGCTGCGGCCGGTTCCAGACCTGATCCAAACGCATCACACAGAATGCACTGACAGGAAAAGGGTCCAGACGATGAAGCACCTCAGGTCGATCTTTGCGGTCGCCGGGCTGGCGCTTGCTGTCACCGCCGGGGCGGGGCAGGCGCAGAACACCGGCGGCACCATGGTGATGGTCACACAGCCGGAACCGCCCAATCTGGCAAGCTATCTCTCCACCTCCGGTCCCATCGGCCAGGTGGTGACAAAGGTCTATGAAGGGCTGATCGATCTGGGCTTTGGCTTTGAGATCAAGCCGAGCCTCGCCAAATCCTGGGAGGTGTCGGAGGATGGGCTGACCATCACCTTCACCCTGCAGGATGGGGTGACCTGGCATGATGGCACGCCCTTCACCTCGGCCGATGTGCAGCATTCGATCATGAATGTGCTGCGCGAGGTGCATCCCCGCGGCGGCGCCACGCTGCAGGTGATCGAGGCGGTCGAAACCCCCGATGATCTGACGGCGATCTTCAAGCTTTCCGAGCCCGCGCCGTACCTGCTGGTCTCGCTCAACGGCTATGAAAGCCCGATCACGGCCAAGCATGTCTTTGACGGCACCGACCCGCGCGAGAATGCCACCGCCAATGCGCCGATCGGCACCGGGCCGTTCAAATTCGTTGAATGGCAAAAGGGCCAGTATGTCCGCCTCGACAAATACGAGGATTATTGGCAGGAGGGCAAACCCTATCTCGACCGCGTGGTCGTGCGGTTCATCGCCGATGCATCGACCCGCACCGCCGCCATGGAAAATGGCGAGCTGCATTTCGGCGCGTTCGGCGCGATCCCCAATATCGACATTCCGCGGCTGGACGAGCTCGACACCATCTCGGTGACAACGCTGGGCTATGAGTATTTCGCACCCATCATGCAGCTCCAGTTCAATGTCGAGAAAGAGCCCTTCGGCGACCCCGCCGTGCGCCAGGCCATCGCCTATGCCATGGACCGGAACTTCGTGATCGAGAACATTTGGTTTGGCTATGGCAAGCTTGCCACTGGCCCGATCAGCTCGAACTTTGAGGCCACCGGGCTCTACACCACCGATGGCGTGACCGACTACACCGACGGCGGCATCGAGAAAGCCAATGCGATCCTCGATGAGGCCGGCTATCCGCGCGGCGATGACGGCTTCCGCTTCAAGATGGTCCATGATCTCACGCCCTATGGTGAGGATTGGCGGCGCTTTGGCGAATACGTCAAGCAGCGCCTGGCCGAGATCGGCATCGATGCCGAGCTGCGCTATGAGGATGTGGCGACCTGGCTCAAGCGGATCTATGCCGATTATGACTATGAGATGTCGTCGAACTGGCTGTTCGGCCTGCCCGATCCGGTGCTGGGCGTGCACCGCCAGTACCATTCCAGCCAGATCCGCCCGGGCACGGTGTTTGTGAACGGCACCCGCTGGGCGACCGACGATCTCGACGCGCTGATGGACACGGCCAAGACCGAGACCGACCCGGCCGCGCGCGCCGATCTCTACAAGACCTTCCAGCAGACCATCGTGGCCGAGGCGCCGATCATCTTCATGCATGAGATGGAGTTTGCCACCGTTTATGCGAGCAGCCTGCAAAACGCGGTGGTCGGCCCGCTGGGCGTCTATCACAACTTCTCGGATATGTATTTCGAGTGATGCCCCGGCTGATCCTCGGCAGGTCCCCGGCCGATCCTCGTCTGATCGCCGAGTGATCCGTGACTGATCCGTGACTGATCCGAACCGCCCGGGCCGCCCTGGCCCGGGACCTTTCCCTTCCAGGAGATCCCGATGAGCGGCCGCCTTGCCCTGATCCTGCGGCGCCTCGTGCAGGCGATCCCGATCCTGTTGGCGATCATCGTCATCAATTTCCTGCTGCTCAAGCTGGCGCCGGGCGATGCGGTGGATGTGCTGGCCGGCGAGGCAGGCAGTGCGACCCCCGAATACATGGCCGAGCTGCGCACCAAATTCGGGCTCGACCAGCCCCTGCCCGTGCAGCTTGTCCAGTATGTCGGCCGGGTGCTGGTTGGCGATTTCGGCTTTTCCTTCCGCCATGAGATGCCGGTGGTCGATCTGGTGATGAACCGGCTGGGCCCGACGCTGATCCTGATGGTCACAACGCTCAGCATCGCGGTCGGGGTGGGCATTCTGCTCGGCCTCTTGGCGGCCACCGGGCTCAACACCTGGCGCGACACGCTGATCTCGGTCCTGGCGCTGGTCAGTTATGCCACCCCGCTCTTTTGGGTGGGGCTGATGTTCATCGTGGTGTTTTCGATCAATCTGGGCTGGTTTCCCTCCTCGGGCATGGAGACGGTGACGGCCTTTCATGTCGGCCTCACCTGGGCGCGGGTCCTCGATGTCGGGCATCATCTGGTGCTGCCGGCCCTGACGCTGAGCCTTTTCTACCTCGCGCTTTACACGCGCCTGATGCGCGCCTCGATGCTCGAACAGGCCAATATGGATTATGTGACCACGGCCCGTGCCAAGGGGGTGAGCGAGCGGCGCATCACCTTTCGCCATGTGCTGCGCAATGCGCTCTTGCCCGTCGTCACGATGGCGGGGGTGCAGGTCTCCAGCCTCATCGGCGGATCGGTGGTGGTCGAAACCGTGTTCGGCTGGCCGGGGCTTGGTCAGCTGGCCTTCGAGTCGCTCTTTGCGCGCGACCTGAACCTTCTGATGGGGATCTTCTTTGTCTCGGCCGTGCTGGTGCTGGCGGTCAATCTGATCGTCGACATCCTCTACACCCTGCTTGACCCCAGGATCGACATGCAATGAGCGACATTGCCCAGCATGACGCGCCGCCAAGCTTCGGCGCCCGCAGCCTGGCCTTCTGGCGGCTCTTCACCCGCAACCGCTCGGCGGTGTTCGGCCTTGCGATCCTGGGCGCGGTGCTGGTCATGTCGGCCATCGCACCGCTGCTTTATCCGGGCGATCCCTTCGCGCTGGCCGGCCGGCCAATGTCGCCGCCGGGCGGCGAGTGGATCTTTGGCACCGACACGCTGGGCCGCGACATCGCGGCAGGCATCGTGCATGGCGCGCGCACCTCGCTGCTGATCGGGCTGATCGCCACGCTGGTCGCGGTGCTGTTCGGCACGCTGATGGGGGCGCTTGCGGGCTATTACGGCGGCTGGATGGATGAGATCCTGATGCGGGTGACGGAGGTCTTTCAGACCATCCCCTCCTTCGTCTTCGCCATCCTCCTGGTGGCGATCATGTCGCCCTCGATCCAGTCGATCATCATCGCGATCGCCGTCGTCTCCTGGCCCCCACTGGCGCGGCTGGTGCGGGGTGAGTTCCTGTCGATGCGCAACCGCGAGTTTGTGCAGGCCAATGTGCTGATGGGCATGCCGGATTGGAAGATCATCATTGTCCAGATCCTGCCCAACTGCCTTTCGCCGATCATCGTGGCCGCCTCGCTTTTGGTTGCAACCGCGATCCTGATTGAATCGGCCCTCTCCTTTCTGGGGCTGGGCGATCCCAATGTGATGAGCTGGGGGTTTCAGGTGGGCGCCGGGCGCTCGGTCCTGCGCCGGGCCTGGTGGATATGCACCTTCCCCGGCATCGCGATCCTGCTCACCGTGCTGGCGATCAATCTGGTGGGCGAGGGGCTCAACGATGCGCTGAACCCCAGGCTGCGGGAGCGTTCGGGATGAGCCTTGTCGACATCAGAGGCCTGCATGTCAGCCTGCCCGAGGGCGCCGACCGGCCCTATGCGGTGGAGAACCTGTCGTTGAGCATCGCCGCGGGAGAGATCGTCTGCGTGGTGGGCGAGTCTGGATCGGGCAAATCCATCTCGGCCCGGGCAATGATGGGGCTGCTGCCCGAGCCCAAGGTGCGCGCCACCGCCGGCGAGATCGTCTTTGAGGGCAAGGATCTTCTGCAAATGCCGCGGCCGGACCGGCGGGCGCTGGCGGGCGAACAGCTCTCGATGATCTTTCAGGAGCCGATGACCGCGCTCAACCCGCTGATGAGCGTGGGCCGGCAGATCGAGGAAGTGCTGATCGTGCACACGACGCTGGGCCCGGCCGAACGGCGCGCGCGGGTGATCACGCTGCTCGAAGAGGTCCACCTGCCCGACCCGCCGCGGATCATCGCAAGCTATCCGCATGAGCTTTCCGGCGGGCAACGTCAGCGCGCGATGATCGCCATGGCGCTGATCATGGATCCAAAGCTGCTGGTGGCCGATGAGCCGACCACCGCGCTTGACGTCACCACCCAGGCGCAGATCCTCAAGCTGATCCGCGATCTGCAGGACCGGCATGGCACCGGGGTGATGTTCATCACCCATGATTTCGGCGTGGTGGCCGAGATCGCCCATAAAATCGTGGTCATGCAGCATGGCCGCACGGTCGAGGCGGGGCCCGCCGATGAGATCCTCAGCCAGCCGCAGGAGCCTTATACGAGGGCGCTGATCCGCGCGATCCCCAGCCTCACGCCCAAACCGCGCCGGGCGTCGAACGAACGCCGGGTGCTCACGGTGGGCGGGCTTGAAAAGACCTACCGGTCGCGCGCGATGTTGGGAAAGGCGCAGTCGGTGGCCGCAGCCAAGGACGTGGCCTTTACGCTCAACCGGGGCGAGACGATCGGCGTTGTGGGCGAATCCGGCTCGGGCAAATCCACCGTGGCCAAGATGCTGGTGCGGCTGCTCGCGCCCGATGCAGGGCAGATCGATCTTGACGGGATCGACATTGCGCTCCTTTCGCGCCGCCAGCTTTTGGCGCATCGCTCCAAGATCCAGATGGTCTTTCAGGACCCCTATGCCTCGCTCAACCCGCGCCGCAAGGTGGGCGACATCATCGCCGAAGGGCCGATCACCCGCGGCCAGCCCGCCGCCAAGGCACGGGCGCGCACGCAGGAATTGCTGGGCCTGGTCGGGCTGAAACCCGAAGCGGCGGACCGTTTTCCGCATGAGTTTTCAGGCGGCCAGCGACAGCGCATCGGGCTTGCGCGCGCCCTGGCCATGGAGCCCGAGGTGCTGGTGGCCGATGAGCCGGTTTCTGCCCTTGATGTCTCGGTGCAGGCCCAGGTGCTCGATCTCTTGACCGAAATCCGCGACCGGCTGGGCCTGTCGGTCGTCTTCATCACCCATGATCTGCGGGTCGCCGCCCAGGTCTGCGACACCATTGTCGTCATGTCCAAAGGCGAGATTGTCGAGCATGGCGATGTCGCCGAGGTCTTTGCCAACCCGCAGCACAGCTACACGCGCGAGCTCCTTGCCTCGATCCCCGGGCGGGACTGGGTGATCCCCACGCTTGAGGACCTGCCCATGAATGTGGCGCTGAACCAATGACGACCGCGCAGAACTGGGCCGCAATCCTGGCCGCTCAAGGCATTGCAGAGGCCGAGATCGACGCTGCGCGCAACTCAGCCGATGCCATTGCGCAAAAAATCCACGACCTGCCATCGGATCCGACCCGGTCGATCGATCCGGTCAGCCATCAGGCGGTGTTGCAGAGTTTGACCGAGCAGGCACCCGCCGAGGGCGCGGGGACGGGCGCGGGGACGGGCGCGGGGCCGGGCTCTGCGACGGGCAGCGCGTCCGCCACGCCGGTGCCGCAAGATCACGGCCTGCCGGAGACAATCGAGGATATGGCCCGGTCCCTTCAGGCCGGTGAGATCACGGCTGTGGAACTGGCCGAGCGCGCCGCGGCCCGGCTGGAGGCCTGCCATACCGCGCTCAACGCGGTCGCGCGGCTGGAGATGGAGCGCGCGCTCACCCAGGCAAAGGCGGCCGATGCGCAATTTGCGGCGCTTCGCCGGTCCGGCGAGACACCATCGCCGCTGCTGGGCATTCCCGTGGCCCATAAGGACCTTTATGCCCGTGCCGAATGTCTGATGGAGGCCGGCGGCACGATCCTGAAAGGACATATCGCGTCTCAGACCGCAGCGTCGATCCAGGCCCTCGACCGGGCCGGCGCCGTCGATATGGGCCGGGTGAACACGGTGGAGTTCGCGCTTGGGCCCGATGGCCGCAACATCCACACCGGGGCAATCCGCAACCCCTGGCAGCCCGCGCATGTAACGGGCGGCTCCTCCTCAGGCTCGGGGGCCGCGGTGGGCTTTGGCGCGGTGCCCGCGGCGTTGGGCTCCGACACTGGCGGCTCGGTCCGTCTTCCCGCAGCGGCCTGCGGCGTGGTCGGGGTCAAACCCACGGCCGGGCTGATCGGGCGCAGCGGGATCTTTCCGCTGTCCGGATCGCTCGACACGGCCGGCCCGCTGACCGGCTGCGTGCGCGATGCGGCCGTGATGATCCAGGCCATGACCGGGCCCGATCCGTTGGACCCCCAATCCGTGGCGCGCCCGGCCACCGACCTGCTGGCAATGCTGGAAGACGGGCTCGGCACGCTGCGCATCGGTCTGGCCGAGACGCCGTTCTTCGACCCGGTCACCGATGAGATTGCCCAGGCCGTGGAGGCGGCGGCCGGCCTCGCCGCGGCAGAAGGGGCGGCCCTGTCGCGCATCGAAATGCCCGGCATTGCCGACGCCAATATCCGCACGATCGCGATCACCAACACCGAAGGTGCGGCCCAGCACCGGACCTGGATGGCAAGGCGGGCGCAGGAATATGGCCGCGAAACGCTCGGGCGGCTGATGTCTGGCCTGTTCATCCCCGGCATCACCTATGCAACCGCCAGCGCGGGCCGCGCGCTGCTGCTGCGCCATCTGCTCGACACGGTGTTTCGCGATGTCGATCTGGTGATGACCCCGGTCTGGCCCTGCGATCCGCCCAGGATCGAGGGCGATGATGCGGGCTCATACCACCAGCGGGTGCAGCTTTTGGGCCATTGCACGCGCCCGGTGAATTATCTGGGCCTGCCGGCGGTGGTGCTCCCCTGCGCGGTGAGCGCCGCAGGCCTGCCGATCGCCGTTCAGTTCATTGGCCGGCCGTTTGAGGAGGCGCTGCTGCTGCGCGCAGCGCGCGGATATGAGCGGGCGCGGGCGTTCCGCGCCGAGCATAGCCCGGTTTCCCGGGCTTAGGGCATCGCAAACGGGGCCGGGTCAAGAAAGCGGCGCACGACATTTTCCAGCATCACCGCGACGGGGTTGGCAAACCCCGCCACAGGCAGGCTGCCGCAAAAGGTGATCGAGCCGGTCGAAAACACCGCCCCTCCTGCAGGGGTTTCGAAAAACACGATCTCGGCGCGGATAAGATCGGCCTGAGGCTCTCCCGGCAGGGTCTTCAGATGCGTAAGCTGCTCCTCATGAACCAGGATGAAGCGCTCGGAATGCGCCTCGGACCGGGCCAGGATCAGCGCATGTCCGGGTGTGCCGAGCAGCGGATCGGCCCGGTCGAGCTCAAACCCCGCCGCCCCACCGCCCGAGAGCCCGAAATCACCCAGAATGTCGCCATCGAGCCCCGCAAAGATCCAGGATGCACGCGGGTCCCGCGCCGCCGGCCGCAGCCGGTAATACGAGCCCTCAAAGGTGCCCTGGGCCAAAAACCCCACCCCCGCCAGCGCCTGGGGCGGGCGGCCCTGGCGCCGCCAAAGCCCGCCATAGGCCCCGTCAAAGGCATTGTAATACTCCCCCGGCTCCGAAGCCCAGGCGCGAATGCCGCCCTCGCCGCGGCGGATCTCGATCATATGCGGCGCTTCGGCATGCCGCGCAACACGCCAGTAAAACCCGTTCCCGCCCAGATAGCACAACCGCCCGCCCGTATTGCGATAGGCCAGCAAAGCATCGAGCGTCGCCTCGGTGTGGTATTCGGGATGCGAGCCGGTCAAGAGGCAGCGATAGGGCGCGATCAGCGCCTCCCCTTCGGCATCGAGCTCATGATCGGTGACAATGTCATAGGCAATGCCCCTGGCCTCGAGCCAGGCGATCAGATGCATGTCGGCCGAAAAATGCCGCAGGCCCGACCCGTGCGGATCGTTCTGGTTCATATAGCCCGGGCGCAGGGTCATCAGCGGGCGCAGCAGTGAGGCGTGACAGATGCCCGAGCCGTCGGAATGCTCGTTATAGGTCGAATAGCCGTATTCGGGGTGATCCGAGGGGAAGAGCGGCTCCATCCCCAGCGCTTCGGCCCGATCCCGGTAGCTGTCATCGAAATCCGGTCGGTCGAAATTGACATAGACCGCATAGGTGAAGGTCGACATCAGCACGCACAGATCGGCCGTGCGCCTGCTCTTGGGAGGCGGCACAAAGAAGGTGATGCTGTCGGTCTGTGCGCCGCTGGTCAGCCGCATGGCATAGATGCCCGAGCGCAGATCGGCGGGGAGGGTGAAGGTGAAATCCGTCTCCCAGCCGCAATCGGCCAGATCGGTGTCGTGGAAATGGATCGCACCGTATTGCTCGGGCGCATGCCGCCAGCAGGTCTCGCGCCCCGTCCAGCCGCTGCCGGTCATCGCCCGCGCCGGCATATTGACGATGCGCCCATGCGCGCCCTGCGGCCCCGTCTCTGTGAGCGTCGTCGTCGAGATGCCGCGCGAAAAATCCCAGGCCGCACAGAGCGTCTCGCCGACCCGGATTTCGGGCGCCTCGATCTTGCCGTTGAAAAAGCCGTGCATCCGCCCGTCGGTGCCGCGGCCCAGGGCGGCCAGGTGCCACGCGGCAGGCAAATCGGGCGCCAGGCCTGGTGGGAGAGCGGTTTGCGCGTCTACGGGCGTCGCGCTGCCGAATGCCGGGCGAAGGTCTTCAAAGCCGAGGCGGAGCCGGCCAGCCTCGCGGTCCCAGCACATCCAAAGCCGCGACCAGCGGCGCAGCGGCACGGCGCCTTCGCTGCGCAGAACCACGCTGTGGTCAGGACCGGAGGCAAGACGCGCCATCGCGCGGCCATCCGCGTCCAACCCCAACGAGATCCCTTGCCCCGTTGCCGGATCGAAGGCCGAAAAGACCGCACGCTCCGCCCCCGCAACCAGGGTTGGCCAGATCCTGGCCGAGATTGTGACGGGCCCCGGCGGCAAAGCGATCGCAGGCAGCACCGCATAGGACCCGACATCATGGTGCTGCGGCCGTGCCGCAAAGCGGGTTGCGAAGATATGGCCCAGATCCTCCTCGATCCGCCCGGGCCCGTCTGGATTGGGATCGGCCGAGACGAGACGCACAAGCCGCGCCTCGCAGTCCGCGTTGGTTTCGCTGGAGATCTGGAAGGCGAGCGTCTCGCCAGGGCGCGCGCTCAGGCGGTCGGCATATCCGGTCAGGGGCAGAATGGCAGGCTTCCTTGTCAAAGAGGTCCGGCAGCAGAATGGACCATCCCGTCCCCCGCATTCAACGCAGCATGCGGGCCCGGCTACGCCTCCGGCACCAGCTTGAGATCAAACTCGGCACAGAGATAGGGCTCGGTCACCGCGCCGCTCAATGCATAGCCATCGGGAAAACTCTCCGGCGGGCATTCGACATAGCGCATGACCAGATCGCTGCGCACGCCAAAGACGGTGTCTTCGTCCAGATAGGGATCGTCGTCGGGAAAGATCTCGGTGACCAGCGGCCGATACCCTGTCGCCTTGATGATGTAGTGCAGATGCGAGGGTCGCCAGGGGTGCCGGCCAGTGGCATTGAGGATGCCGCCCACCGGCCCGTCGGTCGGCACGGTATAGCTGACCGGGCGCACGGTGGTGAAGCCATAGCGGCCATCGGCCCCCGTGGTCTGCAGGCCGTGGAAGGAATAGGTCTCCTGCGCGGGGTCCTGGCTGGAGTAAAGCCCGTTCGGCGCGGTCTGCCAGATGTCGAGCTCTGCACCCTCGATCGGCGCTCCATCGGGCGCGGTCACCCGTCCACAGGCCAGCAGCACCCGCCCCTCGAAATCGCGCTTCATATCGGCGCCAAAGGCAAGTGGCGGCGCGCCGGTGATGTGAAACGGCCCCAGCACCGAGGAGGAGGTCCCCTCCGGCACCGAATTGATCATATCGACCAGCGAGGAAAGGCCCAGCACGTCCGAAAGCAGCACAAATTCATGCCGGGTCTCGTCCGAGATGCGCCCGGCCCATTCCAGAAACTCGATCCCCTTTTGCCATTCGGCATGGGTGAGGTTCACCTCCTTGGCAAAGCCGTGCAGATGCCGGGCAAGGCTTTCCATGACCACGCGGGTGCGCGGGTCGGTCTGGGCGCCGAAATAGCCCATGAAAACCTCGGTGATGTTGTCCTTGGTAACACTGCGCATTGCTGGGGCTCCCGGATCAGAGGGTCAGGATCGCCGTGCTGAGCGATGGAAAGCGGATCAGCAAAATCAGCACAATCAGCATCACCACCGCAAATGGAAAAGCACCGACAAAGACATCGCGCAGGGTAATCTTCTCATCCTCAAGCGTCGCCTTGATCACAAAGCAGGAGATGCCCAGGGGCGGGGTCAGCAGCCCGATCTCGGCCCCCACCACGCTGACGATCCCAAACCAGACCAGGCTGAGCCCCATCGGCTCGATCAGCGGCAGAAAAAGCGGCACGACGATGAGGATGATCGAGGCGGTGTCGAGCAGCGTGCCCAGAAAGATCATCAACAGCACATAAAGCGTCATGATCCAGAAGAAGCT
>JBCBKN010000025.1:0-20255 GCA_038521775.1 Pseudomonadota bacterium
GCCCGCGCCGCATTCGTCGAGCGCTGCATGCATTGCCGAGAGCACCGCGGGGTGCTGGCCCATGCCCAGATAATCGTTCGAACACCAGACCGTCACGTCATTGGCATCCGACCCCGTGCCCGAACTGGACACCGAGCCCGAACTGGACACCGACGCCGAGCTGGACACCGTGCCCTCCGTGCCCGGATCCGACCCCGCCTCCGCCCCGGAGTAATCCGCGGCCCGCGGAAACGACCCGCAGCGCCGCGCCAAATGCGCAAACACCCGGTAATTGCCCTCCGCGCGCAAGGCAGAAAGCTGATCCTCAAACAGACGGTCGAAATCCATGGCGTCCTCGCTGTCGGGCGACTTTTCGTTTGTCGGGTCTGGCCGTGGCAGGGCTAGGATCGGGAAGCATCCACCGCCACAGCTTAGCATCGGGTAAAGGCAGCACCATCAGCCAGTGCTCAACAAGCGCCAGCGCGGTCAGGGCCGCGAGCAGCGCAAAGCCCACGGCGCCGGCGCTGCCGGGCTCCTGCGCCCAGATCCGCTCCAACCAGCAGCCGGTGGCAAGGCAAAGCGCGGTGACCGACACAGGAAAGAGCCGGTTCATCGGTGCAACCCGGAAATGGCTGGCCAGATGGCGCATCGGGCGGGGCAGAAACTCGGTATTGATGTTGGGCACGCCCAGATAGACATTGAGCTTGGCGCTGATCCGGGCGACGTAGAGCACCGCGAAGCTCCACAAGCCGACCATGTTCTCAGCGCCCCAGGCGGCCCAGACCAGCGCGATCAGAACCGCGGTCAGCGCCATTTCCGAATAGGCCACCGTGCCCCAGGCCCGCACGAAACGCTCCCATTCCGGGGCCTCTGGCGGGCAGGGCCGGCGGTTGGGCCCGGTGATGACCCCGGCCAGGAAGGCGTGTTCCAGCCAGCCCCAGACCGCAATGGCCGAGACAAAGCCCAGATAGGCGCCCGGCACGCTGGGCATGGCAAAGCTGGTTGCAAGCCCCAACACCCCGAACAGGGCGAATGGCGCGGTCAGAAGCACGGCCCGGCCATGGGCCGCGCCACTGCCCCGGTCGGCATGGCGCAGGATCACCAGGATCGCCCCGGTGGAGAACCACCAGAGGAAGAGGGCGACGAGCCCGGCGATCCAGGGGCTGTCCATGGCTCAGTAGGCGGGTTCGAGGCGCACGCTTGTCGGCACGCGGTGCTTTTTGGACGGGATGGTGTAGAGCGAGACAAAGGCCGCAGCCGCCCGCGCGCTGCCCCAGACCCGCCCGGCAAACCCGCCGATACCGCCGCGCTTGCGCGCTGCATCGATGTCGACCGAGGCCTTTTGCAGCGCCCGCAGGCCGCGCATCCAGCGCGGATGGTCGATGTCGAGCGTGATGGGGAAGATCTGCTTGGAAAGCTCGGAGGTCTTCTTGAACACCTCCTGCCCGTACCAGTCGGTGTCGACCCCCAGTGCTGCATGAAAGGCCGGCCGCTGATGGTCGCGGATGAACATCGTTGCATAGACCGCGGTGAGGAAGAACTTGATCCACCACAGATTGCGGCCCGAGGTCAGCTTTGGGTCGGTCTTCATGAGCAGCGCGAAGGCCTCGCCATGGCTGAACTCGTCATTGCACCACTCGCGGAACCATTTGAAGATCGGGTGAAAGCGGTGCTCGGGATGTTCTTCGAGATGCCGAAAGATGGTGATGTAGCGGGCATAGCCGATCTTTTCGGACAGATAGGTGGCGTAATAGATGAATTTGGGCTGGAAGTAGGTGTATTTCTTCTTCTGGGTCAGAAAGCCCAGATTGACCGCCACCCCGGCCTCGCGCAGCGCATCATTGATGAACCCGGCATGGCGGGCCTCATCGCGGCTCATATAGCTGAAGAGGTCGCAGATGTCCTTGTTGTTGCCGCGCCGCTTCATCTCCTTATAGAGCACGCAGCCCGAGAACTCGGCCGTGCAGGAGGAGATGAGAAAGTCGATGAACTCCTTCTTGAGCTCGGGCTCCATTCCTTCCCAGTCGATGCGGTCCCAGTCTTCGTTCTTCTTGAAATGGCCCTTATTGGGGTCGCTGCGCATCTGGTCGAGCAGCGCATCCCAATCGGCGCGCACCGGGCTTACATCCACCGCGTCGAGCGCGTCGAAATCGGTGGTGTAAAAGCGCGGCGTGAGCAGGGTGTTCTGCATCGCCACGTCGGTTGCCGATTTGCTGTCGACAACTGCCTGGGCCTCCTGAATGGCAAGGCCTTCCTCAACGGTGGTGGCATCGGCGGTGTGTTTGGCCTGAACGTTCACAGCGTCACCTCCTCGGAGAAGGAAAACTCGCAGAGCTCCATGAATTCCAGATCGCCGGTCAGCCGGGTCCAAAGCCGCTCCAACGCGCCGGCCCGGGTGATGGTGGCCAGGCGCTCCTCACGCACAACCTCGCCATAGGGCGCCATGACCGGTGCGCCATGCACCAGAACCTCATCGCCGGGATGGATCACGGCGCCATTGGTGAATTTCACATGCGCGTGCAGCGCGTCGAAGGTGTGGCTGACTTCCACCAGGCAAGGTGCCTTCTCGGTGCGTTTTCGAAAGAGTGCAGCAGAAAGTGCCATTGTCAGGGTTCCCGTCTTGTTGCGATCAGCGCCGCCGGGTCTGCGCCCGGTCGGTTTCGATGTGAGGGTCTCGGTGGTCTGTGGTCGGTATGCTCCTGCATGTGGTCGGTTGGTCTGGCGCGCCGCCCGTGGGTTAAAGCTCGGGCTGGCGCACGGGTCTAGCTATTCGGCGGCAACCTGGATGGCCGAGATCGACACCGCGGTTTCATTAAGCCGCATGCGCGCCGCCTCGGCCAGAATGCCCGCCACCCGCTCGGCATCCGGCACACAACGCAGCGCCGGCTGCGGCCGCCGCATCACCCAGGGCCGGGCATGGGGCCAGAGGATCAGGTAGGAGAGCTTGGCGTTTTCCGTGAGGCTGAGCGCGATGGTGCCGGTGCCGCCGGGCCGCATGTCGAGATCGGCCGCGGTGACATGAGTGTAGGGCAGGTTCAGCGTCACGGTAAGCGCGACGCCGACCCGCATGGCGACGCGCCGGTTGGTGATGGTGTAGACCGTCGCCCGGGCCTGCAGCCAGGCGATGCCGGCCAAAAGCCCCACGACGATGAGCCCCAGCACCAGATAGGGCACGGCGTTCAGTATGCCCCGCGCCAGGCCTGCATCCGCGCCGACGGCAAGCCCGCGCCACAGCGCCAGCAGCGCGAAATAGCCGGCAATCCAGCGCAACGCGAGGGCTTCGACGGCCAGGCGCCGCCAATCGGGCGCCCCCTGCCACAGGATGTGCTCGCCCGCCGGCGGCGCCTCGGGAAGGCCGCGCACCGGCTCTGTGGCAAAATCATCGTCGCTCATCATCGCCTCCCAAAGCGCGTTTTGTCGTCAGGCCAGCTGCGGCTCAAGCCGGTCTTCATGCGCGGCATAAAGCTTGCCACCGCAGTAATAGGCGCTGACCTTTTCCTCTTCCAATTTGGTCACCTGGGTCTGCGACTTGATCGCCGGGATGGCACCGAACTGGCTTGCGGCCAGCGAATGCACCATCACCCCGCGGCCGGTGATCCGCGCCAGGGTCATCGGCAAAAGCCGGCTGCCGCCTTCGGAGAGATCGAATTCCAGATAGCGCACCAGCTGCTCGGGCTCGTCGATCCACATATCGGTGACGGTGCCGACAATCTTCAGATCGTCCGAGACCACCGGCATGCCGCGCGGGTCGCGCCCGGCGCTGATGGCAAATTTCGACGACATCCGCATCGGCACGATCTTGGGATGGCCATGGCCGTCAAGCTCCGGTACATCGCGGCGCGGCGCCCAGGAGGCCGGCCCGACCCCATCGGCGAGCGGATCGCCCGACGGCTCATAGGGCGAGCCGGCCGAGCTGCTGGTGCGGGTCAGCGCCAGATCGCGGCCCTCGGGCGCACCGTTGGGCACGGTGACATCGCCCCGGCCATGGGGCAGCGTGAAGGTCTTGGTCGATGGCAGCCCATAGACGCCCTGGCCGCTTGAGACATTGGCGTCGTCATCCTCCAGCGGATAGCCTTCGCGCATGTTTTCGCGCTGAAGCCAGATCACCAGACCGGCAAAGAAAAGCCAGAAGAGATAAAGCGAGATAAGAGCGAGGTCGATTTCGCCCAGAGCGCTGAACGTCATGGCAGGGTCCTCCAGTCAGCAGGTCAGGTTGGAAGCTCGGCAAGACCGATCTTGCCGGGGCCTTGATTTGCGGGATGCGCCCGGCGCCGCACCAGCGGGCCAAGCGCGATGAGGGTGGCAAAAAGCAGCGCGATCTCCAGATGGTAGACCACCGAATAGCCGCTGGCCGGTCCGTTGAGCGCCGGGCCGAGCTGGCCTGACAGTGCAAGGCTGTTGACGACGTCGCGCAGGCCGCCGCCCAGCGCCACACCAAGGCCGGCTGCCGTGGCCTGTGCTGCGCCCCAGGCGCCCAGGGCAAGGCCGCGCCCCGCCGCGCCGGCAACCGGCATGGTCATGGCCGCGGTGAGCGTGGCCACGGCAAAAAGCCCGCCGCCGAGCCCGATTGCCATGGCGCCGGCAAAAAAGAGCGGTGCCGAGCCGAGCGGTGCGGCAAAGATCACCGCCGAAAAGGCCGCGATGCCGGCGATCAACCCGCGCGCGGCCAGCCGGTAGGGGTTGTGCCCGGCGCCGAGCCAGCGCGCGGCCAGCGCAAAGCCCACCAGCGCGCCCAGGGCCCAGACCGCCGTGAGCATCGTGGTGGCGGAGACCGAGAGCCCCAGGATCTCGCCGCCATAAGGCTCCAGCAGCACATCCTGGGTCTGAAAAGCCATCGTGCCGATCAGAACCACGGCCAGAAGCCGCCCGGCCTGCCCGCCCGCGGCATAGTCGCGCCAGGCATCGGCAAAGCGGGGCTTGGGCGCCGCCCGCTCGGCCTTGCTCATCGGGCGCACCCGCTCCTGCTTCCAGAGCGCGATGACATTGATGACCAGCGTGGCCACTGCAGCACCCTGGACCACCTGAATAAGGCGCAGCGCCGAGAACTCGGCCAAAAGCCAGCCGATCACCACCGCCGAGACCGCCATGCCCAACAAAAACATCACGTAAAGCAGTGCGACGACGCGCGGCCGCGTCTCCTCGCTGGCCCGGTCCGAGGCGAGCGCCAGCCCCGCGGTCTGGGTCATATGCATGCCAAGCCCGGTCATCAGGAAGGCCAGGGCCGCCAGCGCCTCGCCCGCCCAGGACGGGCCGACCGTCTGATCGCCCGACAGGACGATCAGCGCGAACGGCATGACCGCCAGCCCCCCGAACTGCCAAAGCGAGCCGAACCAGATATAGGGCACGCGCTTCCAGCCGATGGCCGAGCGGTGATTGTCCGACCGAAAGCCCAGAAGGGCGCGAAACGGGGCAATGAGCACCGGCAGCGCGACCATGACCGCCACCAGAAAGGCCGGCACCGAGAGCTCGACGATCATCACCCGGTTGAGCGTGCCCAAAAGCATCACGGTGGCCATGCCGACCGAGACCTGAAAGAGCGACAGCCGCAAGAGCTGGCCCAGCGGCAGGTTTTCCGAGCCCGCATCGGCAAAGGGCAGGTAGCGCCGGCTGATCCGGGTCAGCGGATGCGGCTCTTGCATGCGGGGCGTGCCGCTCACGGATCAAGCTCCATTGCCTGGGAGATGTAAAAACCCGAACTTACCCGCTCGACCCGGCGCAACTGCCGCGCGCCTGCGACCGGCAGGGCCGAGACCTCGCGCGCCAGCCGATGATCGGAGACCGGCACGATCGCCGGCGAGCGGTCCTTGCGCGGGAAGAGCTTGCCCACCGCATGCATCGTGCTCAAAAGCGGGTTGCGCGGCGCCACGGTAAAGACAATCCGCCCGGATGTGTTGGCGGCCAGCCGGTCGAGCGTGGCGGCAATATCGGCGGCGCAGTAATGGATGAGGCTGTCCATCGCCAGCACATGGTCAAACCGGCCCAGACCGGGATCGGTCATATCGGCCGTCACAAAGGTGATGCGCCCGCGCAGGCTGGCGGGCATGCGCTCGATGGCCACCTGCAACAGGCTGGGCGATATGTCGGCGGCCACAACATCGGCGCCGCGCGCGGCCAGGATCGCCGCGGCCTGTCCCGCGCCGCAGCCCGCATCCAGAACCCGCCTGCCGCGCAGATCCGTGGGCAGGCGCGACAGGAGCGCATCGCGCATCCGGTCGCGGCCGGCGCGCACCGTGCGCCGGATCCGGCTGACCGGGGCGTCCGAGGTCAGCCGCGCCCAGGTTTCGGCGGCGGTGCCGTCAAAATAGTCCTCAAGCCGGGCGCGCGTGGCCGAATAGCTGCTGTTCGCCGTCGGGTCGGACATCGGCTGGCTCCCTCAATCAAACCCAAGCAGTTCAAAGATCTCGCGGTCGGGCAGCGGCGCCGGGGCCAGCGGCTCGGTCCCGGCCCAAAGCGTCTCGGCCAGGCGCACGTATTCGGCCCGGCAATGGACGATGTCCTCATCGTCCGGCATCTCAAAGAGGGTCTTTTTCTTCAGGCGCGAGCGGCGGATCGCATCGACATCGGGCATATGGGCGATGCGCTTGAAGCCCACGGTCGCGCAATAGCGGTCGACCTCATCGGTGTCGCGGCTGCGATTGGCCACACAGCCGGCCAGCCGCACATTATAGTTGCGCGCCTTGGCCTGCACGGCGGCGATGATCCGGTTCATGGCATAGATCGAGTCAAAATCATTGGCGGTGACGATCACCGCCCGGTCGGCATGCTGGAGGGGGGCTGCAAACCCGCCGCAGACCACATCGCCCAGCACATCGAAGATCACCACATCGGTGTCTTCCAGCATGTGGTGCTGTTTGAGGAGCTTCACGGTCTGGCCGACCACATAGCCGCCACAGCCCGTGCCCGCCGGCGGGCCGCCCGCCTCCACACACATCACCCCGTTGAAGCCTTGGGTGACGAAATCCTCGGGCCGCAGCTCCTCGGGGTGGAAATCGACCTCCTTGAGGATGTCGATCACCGTGGGCTGCAGATGCCCGGTGAGCGTAAAGGTGCTGTCATGCTTGGGGTCGCAGCCGATCTGCAGCACCCGCTTGCCCAGCATGGAAAACGCCACCGAAAGGTTCGAGGAGGTGGTCGATTTGCCGATCCCCCCCTTGCCATAGACCGAAAAGACCTTGGCCCCTTCGATCTTCATCGAGGCGTCCTGATGGACCTGAAGCGAGCCTTCGCCATCCTCACCACGGCGTGGCAGGCTGGGGGGGCGTCTGTTGTCGAGCGGGCTCATGCCATGTCCTTTCCCGCCGCGCGCCTATTCGGCCGCGACACTGATCCCTTCCAGCGCATCCTCGATCTCGTCGGCGCCGCGGCGCAGGGCCTCGAGCGTTTCTTCATCGGGCTGCCAGTAATTCCGTTCGGTGGCCTCGATCAGCCGGCCGGCCATGCGCGCACTGGCCGCCGGGTTCAGCGCGGCAAGCCGCCGGCGCATTTCCTCATCAAGCACAAAGGTTTCCGTCAGGCGCTGATAGACCCAAGGGTCGACCTGGCCCGTGGTCGCCGACCAGCCCAGCGTGTTGGTCACCTGCGCCTCGATCTGGCGCACCCCCTCATGGCCATGCTGCAAAAGCCCCTCGAACCATTTGGGGTTGAGCGCGCGCGACCGCGTCTCAAGCGCGACCTGATCGGCGAGCGTGCGGATCTTGCCATCGCCGCGGGTCTGATCGCCGATATAGACCGGCGTGTCCTGCCCCCGCGCGCGTTTTACCGCCCGGGCGATGCCGCCCAGCGTGTCGAAATAATGGTCGACCGTAGTCACGCCAAGCTCGACCGATTCCAGGTTCTGATAGGCAAGCTCGACCTCCGAGAGGACCGATTTCAAAAGCTCGGGGTTCTTCGCGCAGCGCCCGTCGCGGCCATAGGCAAAGCCCTTGCGGGTCTCATAGGCATCGGCGAGCTCGTCCTCCTCGCCCCAGGCGCCGCTGTCGACCAGGAGGTTGACATTCGAGCCATAGGCGCCCTGGGCATTGGAAAAGACCCGCAGCGCGGCGGTGTCGAGATCGGCCCCGGTGCGCGCCATATAGGCCAGCGCATGGGCGCGGATGAAGTTCTGATCCTCGGGCTCCTCGGCGGTGGCGGCCAGATAGGCGGCCTCGGCCAGCATCTTGGTCTGCAAGGGCAGAAGATCGCGGAAGATCCCCGACAGGGTCAGCACCACATCGATGCGCGGGCGCCCAAGCTCGCCAAGCGCGATCAGCTCGGCCCCGCAGAGCCTGCCATAGCTGTCAAAGCGCGGCCGTGCGCCCATCAGCGCCAGCGCCTGGGCGATCGGCCCGCCATCGGTCTTGATATTGTCCGACCCCCAGAGCACCAGCGCCACCGAGCGCGGCAGCCCCTCATGCGCGGCGAGCAGTTTTTCGGCCTGGGCCGCCCCGTCGCGCATTGCAAAGGCAGTGGGCATGCGGAACGGGTCAAAGGCGTGGATGTTGCGCCCGGTGGGCAGGATCTCGGGGCTGCGGATCAGATCGCCGCCGGGCACGGGCCGGGTGTAATGGCCCGACAAGGCGCGCAGCAGGGCCTGGGTTTCATGATCCTGCGAAAGGGCGGCTTCGGCCCGCGCGCGTGCCTCTTCGCCATGCGCCTCGACAATGGCCAGATGCTCTTCCATCTGGGTGGGGCTGAGCGGCCGGCCCAGCACATGCAGCCCGTCAGGGATCAGCGCATCCTCGGTTTCCAAAAGCTTCAGCCACAGGGTCTCGGGGCCGGCCTGAAGATCCACCGCGGCGGCCTGCTCGGCGATGAGCGCCTCCAGCTCGCCCCGTTCCGGCGCATCGGGGGGCGTGGCGCGCCAACGCTGCAGGCTGTCCTTGAGCTCGGCCAGCCCTTTGTAGAGCCCCGCCTTGGCGAGCGGCGGCGTGAGATGGCTGATCGTCACCGCATTGGCGCGGCGCTTGGCCAGCGTCGCCTCCGAGGGGTTGTTGGCCGCATAAAGATAGATGTTGGGCAGATCGCCGATCAGCCGGTCGGGCCAGCAAGCCCCGGACATGCCGGCCTGTTTGCCCGGCATGAATTCCAGCGCGCCATGCATGCCGAAATGCAGGACCGCATCGGCCTGAAAATCCCGCCGGATCCAATCGTAAAAGGCCGCAAAGGCATGGGTGGGGGCAAAGCCCGTCTCAAAGAGCAGCCGCATCGGGTCGCCCTCATGCCCGAAGGCCGGCTGCACCCCGACAAAGACATTGCCGAACTCGGCGCCCAGCACGAACACGCCCGAGCCATCCGACTGATGCCGCCCCGGCGCGGGGCCCCAGACCGCCTCGATCTCGGGCAGCGTTTCGATGCGCCGCACCAGATCATCGGCGCTCAGACGCGCGGCGACATTCGCCTCCTGCCCATAGCGCGCGGCACTCCCCTCCAGCACCGCGTCGCGCAGCGCCTCGACGGTTGCCGGCGGGTCGAGATCATACCCGTCGGCCTTCAACGCCTGCAGCGTGTTGAAAAGGCTTTCAAAGACCGAAAGATGCGCGGCCGTGCCCACCGCGCCGGCATTGGGCGGAAATCCGTAGAGAACGATGGCCAGCCGCCGGTCCGCCGTGGCCGAGCGGCGCAGGCAGGCGAGCTTTGCCACCCGGTCGGCCAGCGCCTCGATCCGCTCGGCGCACGGCGCCATCTGGCGTGCGGTCGTGTCCGCAGCCCCAGCCTCGAGACGACCGCCAAACACCGTCGGGGCGGTGGCGCCGTCGATTTCGGGCAGGGCGACCAGCATCGTGGTCTCGACCGGCCCCAGCCCGACCCGGCTCTCCTCCCACTGCCCCAGCGTCTGGAACTCCAGCGCATGGGCGGCAATGTAAGGCACGTCGAGCCCGGCCAGCGCATCCTCGGCCGCGGCACTGTCATTATAGGCGGGGCCGCCCACCAGGCTGAAGCCGGTGAGCGACAGCAGCGCGTCGATCCGGCACCCGCCCGCATCCTGGAAAAACCGCTCAATGGCCGGACGCCCGTCCAACCCGGCGGCAAAGGCGGGCAGAACCCGCACCCCGCGCGCCTCCAGCGCCGCGATCACCGCATCGTAATGCGCCGTGTCGCCGGCCAGAATATAGGAGCGCATGAGCAAGAGCCCCACCGTGGCGCGCGGGGCGGCGGGCGCGGGCAGATCGGCAATCTCCGTGCCCAGCCGGCCGCGCAGATCCGGGTGGTAGAGCCCGACCTCCGGATATTCCGCCGGGGCCGCCGCCGCCACACCGCGCCAGTCGGGGTTGCGGCCATAGCGCGAGATCAGAAACCGGATCATCGCCTCGGTGTTCTCATCCGAGCCGTTGAGCCAATACTGCATGGTCAGAAACCAGGCGCGCAGATCCTGCGCCTTGCCGGGAATGTACCGCAGGATCTTCGGCAGCCGGCGCAGCATCCGCATCTGCTTTTCGCCGCTATTGGCATTGGGCGATTTCGACCCGCGCAGCCGCTTCATCAGCTTGGCAATGCCGGTTGCGGGCTTGGACATGTCGAGCGCGCCCATGCGCGTGAGCCCGACAATCTCGGGGGCCGAGATCATCCCCACCATCGCATCGCAGCCGTCGCGCCGGGCCTGCAACTGCGGCAGGATCGCGCGGATATGCTCCTCGATGAAGAGGAGGTTCGCAATGACGATATCGGCCTCGCCCACCCCGTCGCGCGCCTGGGCCAGCGCCTCGGGCCGCTCGGCCCATTCCGCCGCGGCATAGACGCTGACCGCCAGCCCCGGAAAATCCGCCGCCAGCCGTGCGCCCACACGCGCCACCGGCCCGGCGCTGTGCGCATCCAGGGTGACAATCGCCACCCGGTAGGAGGGGGCGATCCGCTCAGCGCGCATAATGGGCCTTTGCCTCGTAAAGCGTGTCGACCGAGATCGTGCCGAGCCCGTTCTCCTCGGCAAAGCGCTCGGTGTTCCGCCGTGCCTTGCCGCGCACGAAAAATGGCACCTTGCGCAGCTCGCGCTCGGCCTCGTCGAGCCAGATCACCGTGCCGCCTTGCGGGTCCGCGCCCCTCTCTTTGGCCGAAATACTCCGGGGGGGCTGTGCCGCAGGCACAGTGGGGGGCTGGCCCCCCTCCCACTGCTTCCCGTCCGACTGATTCCCCTCCGACTGCTTCCCGTCCGACGGGATATCAATGCCGCTTTGCGCCGATGGCAGGCCATGCCCGTGATGGCTGGGCCCGGCCGCATCGTGAAACTCGAAATCCTCGCGGAACATGGTCAGCAGATGCTCTTCCAACCCCATGACCAACGGATGGACCCAGGTGTCGAAAATAACATTCGCGCCCTCCCAGCCCATTTGCGGGGCATAGCGGGCGGGGAAATCCTGCACATGGACCGGGGCCGAGATCACCGCGCAGGGTATGCCCAGGCGCTTGCCGATATGGCGCTCCATCTGGGTGCCAAGAATCAGCTCGGGCGCGGTCTCGGCAATCGCCGCCTCAACCTCCAGATAATCGTCGGTCACCAGGGCGGTCAGGCCGAATTCGCGCGCCATGGTCCGCATCAGCCGCGCCTGTTCGCGGTTGTAGCAGCCAAGCCCCACGACCTCGAACCCCATCTCGTCGCGCGCAATCCGTGCAGCCGCGGCGGCATGGGTGCCATCGCCGAAGATGAAGACCCGCTTGCCGGTCAGGTAGGTCGAATCGACCGAGGAGGACCACCAGGGAAAGCGCAGCCGCGATTCGTCGGAGGTGACGGGCAGCCCGGCAAGCTGGGCCGCCTCGGCCAGAAACCGCCGGGTCGCCCCGACCCCGATCGGCACGGTCTTGGTGAAGGGCTGGCCCAGCTCGCGCTCCAACCAGCGGCAGGCGGTCTCGGCGCTTTCGGGATAGAGCATCACGTTGAAATGCGCAGCACCCAGCCGGGCGATGTCGGCCGGTGCCGCGCCCAGCGGCGCGACCACATTGACCGCAACCCCCAGATCGGCGAGCAGCCGGACAACCTCCTCGACATCGTCGCGATGGCGAAACCCGAAAGCGGTCGGGCCGAGAATGTTGCAGCTCACAGGCTCGGTGCGCGGCACCGGCCGGGCCAGGCTGCGCACGATCCGGTAGAAGGTCTCGTCCGCGCCGTAGCCCTCCTTGCGCTGATAGGCCGGAAGCTCAAGCGGGATGACCGGCACGGGCAGGCCCATGCGCTCGGCAAGCCCTGCCGGATCGTCCTGGATCAGCTCGGCCGTGCAGGACGCGCCGACAATCATCGCCTCGGGCTGAAACCGCTCATAGGCCTCGACGCAGGCGGTGCGGAAGAGATCGGCCGTGTCCGCACCCAGATCGCGCGCCTGGAAGGTGGTGTAGGTGACCGGCGGGCGGTGGTTGCGCCGCTCGATCATGGTGAAAAGCAGGTCGGCATAGGTGTCGCCCTGCGGCGCGTGCAGCACATAGTGAAGGTTGCGCATGCCGGTGGCGACCCGCATGGCGCCGATATGGGGCGGGCCCTCATATGTCCAGACGGTGAGCTTCATGGCTGACCTGCGGGGGCTGTCTGCCCCCGCACCCCCGAGAGTATTTTTACCAAGAAGAAGCGCGGGTCTTGGGTCATGACGCGGCCCCCACGGACAGGCTGTCGCGGCGGCGCAAGGGGCGCGCAAAGAGTGCCGCAAGATCGCCTGCCTGTTCGTAGAAATGCACCGGGGTGAAGACCAGCTCGATGGCCCATTTTGTCGTCAGCCCCTCTGCCTCCAGCGGGTTGGCAAGCCCCAGCCCGCAGACGGTGAGATCGGGCCGCGCGGCGCGCACCCGGTCGAGCTGGCGTTCGACATCCTGGCCCTCCGAGATGGTCGGGCCGGAGGGGATCAGCGCAAGGTCCGGGCCGACCAGACCGCGATGCAGGAAGGGCGTGCCGATCTCGACCGGCTCCATCCCGCATTCAAGGGTCAAGAACCGCGCAAGCGGGATCTCAAGCTGGCTGTCGGGAAAAAAGAAGACCCGCTTGCCCCGCACCGTCTCGGCCGCGGCCGCCACCGCCCGGCGCGCCCGGTCGCGCGGCGCAGAGATGACGCTTTCGAGCCGCGCCTGCGGGACGCCGAATTCCTGCGCGATCGCCGAGAGCCAGGCGGTCGTGCCCTCGGCCCCGAACGGGAATGGCGCCGGGATATGCTGGGCGCCGCGGCGCGCGAGGGCTGCCATCGTGTCGCCCAGGAAGGGCTGGAGCAGCGCCACGCGGGTGTTGGGCCCGACCGCCGGCACCTCGCCGCTGCGCCGGGCGGGCAAAAGACCGACCGGCCCGATGCCAAGCCCGTCGAGCAGGGCCAGCATCTGGTCTTCGGCCACATCGGGCAGGGCGCCGGCAACCAGCAGGCCCGGCGCATCGGTCGATTTCAGACCCGGCACCATGGCGGCCAGGCAGGCATCCTCGCCCTGCGTGAAGGTGGTCTCGATGCCCGAGCCCGAAAAGCTCAGCACCTGGACATGCGGGGCATGCGCGCCGGAGAGACGCTCGGCCGCGCGCGCAAGATCGAGCTTGATCACCTCGGAGGGGCAGGAGCCCACCAGAAACAGCCGCCGAATGTCGGGCCGGCGCTCCAGCAATTGGGCCACGACGCGGTCAAGCTCTTCCTGCGCATCGGCAAGACCGGCCAGATCGGTCTCCTCCAATATCGCGGTGGCAAAGCGCGGTTCGGCAAAGATCATCACCCCGGCCGCGGATTGCAGAAGATGCGCGCAGGTGCGGCTGCCGACGACCAGGAAGAAGGCGTCCTGCATCTTGCGGTGCAACCAGATGATGCCGGTGAGACCGCAAAACACCTCATGCTGCCCGCGCTGGCGCAGCACGGGCGCGGCCTGACAGCCGGTGGGACGGTCCGGGGCCATGCCGCTCATGCCGCCACCCCTGGCTCGGTCGGATCGCGGCGCAGATCGGCAGGCGAGAGATCAGCCGCCGGACGGGGGTCCACCGGCGGGGAGGCGTGCGGCTTGCCCGACCCGCGCTGCTGCGGCGACTCGTCCATCGACTGCCGTCGCGCCGCCCGCAGCTTGAGCAGGAACTGCGTGGCATTCACCGCATAGGCGGCATAGGCGACAAGCGCGATGCCCATCAGCAGGCCCGGCCCCCCGACCCCTCCCAGCAATGCGACCAGATAGGCGGTGTGCAAGGCGATCACGCCGAAGCTGATCACATCCTCCCAAAAGAAGGCTGGCGCCAGAAGATACTGCCCGAAAACGACTTTTTCCCAGATCGCGCCCGTGACCATGATGGTGTAGAGCAGCCCGGTCTTCACGATGATCGAGATGGTGGCGGCCTCATACCCCGCGCCGGTGACAAGGTAGCGCAGCACCAAAACCAGCGAGATGAGGAAGACCGCAAACTGCAACGGCGCAAGGATCGCCTGCACGCGTGTCCACACCGTGGCATCGCGTCGTGCCTTTTGATCCGCCGTGTACAGGCTGCCGCTGTTTTGAGCTCGTGCCGGCTTGCGCGGCATCCGGGACTCCTCCCCCTGATTTCGGAAAAACGTAACGGTCCAAGCCAAAAAGTGTCAACTTCTATTTACACACAAGCCTTTTGACACCTGGCGGCGGAATCTGGCCGATTGCTTCCGCGGGCTGGCTGTGGCGGCCACCTGTCGGAATGCCGGTTGCGACGGCCGAGGCATCGCTTTGACATGCCCCGCGACTCTCCTAACGGTTGCGGTATGCGATCGTATATCCATGGGCGTCAAAGACGCTCGGGCGCGATGCAAAGCTGGAGTGCGCGAAGATGTCTGACGACCCTCTGCCACTCGGACGACGGTCTTCGCTGGAGCGCAACGATGTTCGCCAGCTTGCAGCCCATGTTCTCTCCGTTCTGGCAACCGAGGCGAAGTCGAGCCTCGACGATCTGCAGGAACGCAGTCTGAAGGAGTTTTGCGACGCGCTGATCCATCCCGACGATCGCCGCCGCTATGACGTGATCGGCGGGATGGTCGCGGCGGGCGTGACCACCGAGGAGATCTTGGAGCGCTTTGTGCCCAATGCCGCGCGCCGGCTTGGCGAGCATTGGGTCGACGACACGCTGAGCTTTGCCGAGGTCAGCGTCGGCGCGGCGCGGTTGCAGGAGGTGGTGCGCGCCTTTGGCAACCCCTATGAAAAGCCGGGCGCCCTGGTGCCGCTGGGGCGCAGCGTTCTGATGATTGTGCCAGATTTCGAAAAGCACACGCTTGGCCCGTTCCTGGCGGCCAGCCAGTTCCGCCGCTACGGGCTTTGGGTGCAGATGGCCATCGGCCTGACCCAGGACGAAATCGTCGACCAGGTGGCAGAGAGCCGCTTCTCGATGATCGGCATTTCCTGCAGCAACCGGCGCGGAATTGAGGGGGTCGCGCGGCTTGTCGATGGGGTGCAGACCAACTCCGCATTTCCCGCACCGGTTGTCGTCGGCGGCAATGTTGTGATGCAGGAGCAGGAGCTTAAAGCATTGACCGGGGCCGATTTGGTCACCATACATCCCCGTGAGGCGCTGGACTTTTGTCAGCTTGCACCACCTTCAAAAGCTGCGGCGCTCGATGAGCCGTCGGGAATTCTGACAGATCGCAGCTGATCGGAGGACATTTTGGCGGGGCGGGAGACGCAGTTCCACGGATCGGGCGGCCTTCCCCGGGTAAATGTCGAACAGTTCGGGCGCATCCTCACGACCTTTGCCGATATCACGCTGCTGATCGACGATCAGGGTGTCATCGCGGCCATTGAGGTGAGCCCGGAGAACCGCGCCCTGGGCTGTTTGGACCATTGGCGCGCCCGCAACATCCGGGATTTTCTGGCCGAAGAAAGCCTGGAGAAGTTCGAGGCGCGGCTGGGCGAGCTCGCGTCAGGCAAGGTTGACATGGTCCCCGCGGTCGAGCTCAACCATGTCGACAATGCCAATTGGGAATTTCCGATCCGCTACATGATCCACCGCGCCAGCAGCGATGGGTCCCTGCTGTTGACCGGACGCGACATGCGCCACATTGCCGAGGTGCAGGAGCAGCTTGTGCGCACCCAGCTGGCGCTGGAGCGGGATTACGAGAAGTACCGCGAGTTCGACACGCGGTACCGGGTGTTGCTGGAGGCAAGCCGCGACGCGCTGATCCTGATCAACGGCCGCTCGGCGCGCATTGAGGACAGCAATGCCGAGGCCGCGCAGATCCTCGGCATCAGTTCCGAAGCGCTGTCGGGCGCCAGTTTCGCCGCGCTTTTCGACACCGGGCGCCGCGGCGATCTGATGGAGCTGTTGGCAAATGCGATCGGCACCGGGCGCCAGCGCCTCACGCTTTCTGTGCCGCGCACCGGGCGCAGCGTGGCGGTGCATCCGCGCCAGTTCCGCGCGGCCGGCGAGACGCTGATCCTGTGTCGGATCGACGCCGAGGATGGCACCGCCCTGGCCCATGAGGATCTGGCAAGCTCGCTGTCGGGCTTTTTCGATTCAGCGGCGGACGGGATCGTGTTCACCGATGCCTCGGGCCGGATCCACCACGCCAATGACGCGTTTCTGAGCATGGGCGACCTGAGCGCGGCGCGTGAGGCCGAGGGCCGCTCGCTGGGCGAGTTTCTAAGCCGGGGCGGCGTCGATCTGAAAGTGCTGCTCGAGAATGCGACCCGCTTTGGCCAGATGAAGCTCTATGCAACCCGGCTGAAGCCTCAGTTCGGGTCGGAATTTCCGGTCGATGTGTCAACCTGCCGGATCGGCGGCGAGGCGGGCCTGCGCTTTGGGTTCGTGCTGCGCATGGCCGCCGGGCGCGAATTGCTGCGCGACGGCGGGGGCATGCCGATGCGCGATGATGAGGCGCGCAATGCCATGGATCTGGTCGGCACCGCGCCGCTCAAGGAGATTGTGGCCGCCACCACGGATGTGGTTGAGCGGATCTGCATCGAAACGGCGGTGGAGCTGACCAACAACAACCGGGTCGCTGCGGCCGAGATGCTGGGGCTGTCGCGCCAGTCGCTCTATGTCAAGCTTCGCAAATACGGGATTCTGGAACGTGAGCCGGCGGCCGGGGCATCAGCCGATGGCAAGCCGGGGGCCCGCCCCGAGGAGTGATCGGGCGCCCGTCGCGCGCCCGTCGCGCGCCCGTTGCAGGCCCTTCGCGCGCCCCACGTGAGCCTGTCGCGTGCCCGTCTTGTGCCCGCATTGGTTGCTCAGCTGCGACAGTTAATCCACCTATGCGTGTCTCATCTGCTACAACGCGCCACCATTCTGCGGAATTGGACGCTGCCGGGAAGCGCGCTCGGAGTTTCCGCTTGCCTGACCCAGAGTGTCATGTTGAATTGACACTATGTCTGTCAGTTCTGATATGCAGTCCTTCGGATCGGAGCGGGTGCCGCCGACGGCACTGCGCCGGTTTCCCGAGCCTGCCGCAGCGCTTCGCCTGATCAAACCGATCACCTGGTTCCCGCCGATGTGGGCGTTTGCCTGCGGGGCGGTGTCGTCTGGGGCGGCGTTTTCGGGGCAGTGGTTGCTGCTTGCACTTGGCGTGGTGCTTGCCGGCCCGGTGGTTTGCGGGATGAGCCAGGCTGCCAATGACTGGTGCGACCGGCATGTCGATGCGATCAACGAGCCGGACCGGCCGATCCCCTCGGGCCGCATTCCCGGGCGCTGGGGGCTTTGGATCGCGCTGGCGATGACGGCCCTTGCGCTGGCCCTGGGCTGGCTGCTGGGCCCTTGGGGCTTTGGGGCCACCGTGCTGGCCGTGCTGGCGGCCTGGGCCTATTCGGCCGAGCCGGTGCGGCTGAAGCGTTCGGGCTGGCTGGGCCCCGGGCTGGTCGGGCTCTCCTACGAAACGCTGCCCTGGCTGACCGGTGCTGCGGTTCTGGCCGCCACGGCCCCGCGTTTGGAGGTGCTGGCGGTGGCGGTTCTTTACGGCATCGGCGCGCATGGCATTATGACGCTCAACGATTTCAAGGCGCTGGAGGGTGATCGGCAGACCGGCGTGAACTCGCTGCCGGTCACGCTGGGGCCGGAACGCGCCGCGCGGCTGGCGGCCTGGGTGATGGCGCTGCCCCAGCTTGGCGTGATCGCATTGCTGCTCGTCTGGGAGCGCCCGATCTTTGCGGCCATCATTGCCGCATCGCTGGGCGCACAGATCCTGGCCATGCGGGTTCTGCTGCGCGACCCGCGCGGGCGGGCGCCCTGGTACAATGGCACCGGCGTGATGCTGTATGTCGCCGGCATGATGGTCGCGGCCGTCGCCCTGCGCGGGATTGCGGGGGGCGCGGGATGACGCTCGGCTGGGGGGGCATCGCGCGGCTTTGCCTGGCAAATGCCGCCATTGGCGGACTGGCCGCGCTGCCGGTGAACCTCTTTAACCGGCTGATGACGGTCGAGCTTGCCTGGCCGGCGCTGCTGCCGGGGCTGCTGGTGGCGCTCCATTACGGCGTGCAGGTCACGCGGCCGTTCTGGGGGCATCGGTCGGACCGGCGGGGCGGCCGCACACCGTTCATCCTGGGCGGCATTGCTTGCGTTGGCCTGGGCCTGGTCATGACCGCCTTTGCCATTGCCTATGTCGCGCATTCGGGCGCCGCACTTGCGATCTGGATTGCGGCCTATGCGCTGATCGGTCTGGGAATCGGCGCGGCGGGCACCTCGTTCCTGGCCTTGCTGGCGACCGCCGCGCCGGACGCGCGCAAACCGGCCGCGGCGACCATCGCCTGGCTTACGCTCATCTTCGGGGCCATTGTCGCCTCGGTCGGCACCGGGATCGCGCTGGAGCCCTATTCGCCCGAGCGGCTTCTCCCCGTCGTGCTGGTCGTGGCGCTGGCAGCGCTGCTGCTGGCCTGGATTGCAACGCTCGGGGTCGAGGCCCGGCTTGGCGAGGTGCCGCCGCCGGCCGAGCCGCAGCTTGGCGCGGCGCTGCGCGCGACCTGGGCGGATCCGTCCGCGCGGGCCTTCACCGGCTTTGTGTTCCTGTCGATCTTCGCATTCTATCTCAGCGAGCTGGTGCTGGAGCCCTTTGCCGGCCATGTCCACGGCTTTGCGCCCGAGGATTCCACCAAGCTCAGCGGCGGCAAGGATGGCGCGGCGCTGATCGGCATGCTGGCCGCCGGCGCACTGGCCTCGGCCCGGATCGGCTCGCTGCGCCTCTGGGCGGTCATCGGCTGCTGCGTGTCGGCCGCGGCGTTGGTCGGGCTCGGGCTTGGCCTCGCGCTGGTGCCCTTCACCGCCCTGCTGGGCCTTGGCAACGGGCTCTTTGTGGTCGGTGCCATCGGGTCGATGATGCGGCTGGCCGCGGCACGGCAGGGGGCTGCCGGCACGCGGATGGGCGTCTTTGGCGCGGCCCAGGCGATTGCCGCGGGGCTGGCGGGGCTGCTGGCGACGGGTCTTTTGGACCTGGCGCGCATCGCGCTTCCCGACGCCCAGGCCTATGGCGCGGTTTTCGGGCTTGAGGCGGTCCTCTTTCTGGCCGCGGCGCTGGCGGCCGGGCGGGTCCTATCGCCGCGCGCCGACGATCCTGCGCCTGCCTCCGCCTCTGTCCCTGTCCCTTCCCACGCCATACCGGGAGAATGAGCATGAGCTACGATGTTGTGGTGGTGGGGGGCGGTCCGTCGGGCGCGGTGGCCGCCGAGACCCTGGCGCTGGCGGGCAAGCGGGTGGCGCTGCTGGACCGTGAGGGCCGCATCAAACCCTGCGGCGGCGCTGTGCCGCCCCGGCTGATCCAGGATTTCGCGATCCCCGACAGCCAGATCGTGGCGCGCATCACCACCGCGCGGATGATCTCGCCCAGCCACCGGCATGTCGATATCCCCATCGAGAACGGCTATGTCGGCATGGTCGACCGTGAGCATTTCGACGCCTATCTGCGCGATCGGGCGGAGGCGGCCGGCGCGGTGCGCTTTCGCGGCACCTTCCTGCGCATCGAGCGCGGCGAGACGACCGAGGTCGTTTTTCGCGACAAATCCACCCAGGAGGAGCGGCGCCTGCCCACCCGGCTGATCGTCGGCGCCGATGGTGCGCGCTCGAATGTTGCGCGGCAGGAGGTGCCGGGCGGCGACGAGATCCCCTATGTCATCGCCTATCACGAGATCATCGAAGCGCCGGATCCCATGCCCGACCCGGGTCATGCGCGGGCAATGCCCGGATCGATGGCGGGGGCGGAGTTCGACCCGCGCCGCTGCGACGTGATCTACGACGGCGCGATCTCGCCCGATTTCTACGGCTGGGTGTTTCCGCACGGCCCGCAGGCCAGCGTGGGAATGGGCACCGGGGTGGCCGGCGTCGATCTGAAGGCCGCGACCGCAGCGCTGCGCGCGGCCTCGGGGCTTGCCAATTGCCGCACGGTGCGGCGCGAGGGGGCGCCCATCCCGCTCAAACCCCTGTCGCGCTGGGA
>JBCBKN010000026.1:0-19650 GCA_038521775.1 Pseudomonadota bacterium
ATCTGCGCCTGCACGCGATGCTGCGCCGGGAGGGACTTGTGACGAACCGCAAGCGGACCCGGCGCCTCTCCTGCGCCGAGGGGCTGCAGGTACGCACGAAGAAACGGCGCAAGCTGCCCCGGCGCGACCGCATCGCGCCCCAGCTGCCGGAGCGGCCGATGCAGCGCTGGTCCCTCGACTTCATGAGCGACCAGCTCGCCGATTACCGCCGGTTCCGGGTGCTGAACATCGTCGACGACCACAGCCGCTTCTGACCCGGTCAGATCGTGGATCTCTCGATCTCCGGCGCTCGCGTGGCGCGATATCTCGACGAGTTGGGCAGGCGCTTCGGGCTGCCCGAGGAGATCATCCTCGACAACGACCCCGAGGGGACCAGCCGGGCGATGTTCGAATGGTCGGAACGGACCGGCGTGCGCCTTCGCTTCATCGAACCCCCTCTCGGCGAATGCATGCATTCGCCTGCCGGCAACGGGAAAGCCCGTCCAGAACGCCTTTGTGGAGAGCCTGAACGGCAAGCTCCGCGACGAATGCCTGAACCTCCACTGGTTCAGATCGCTCCGCCATGCCCGCGAGGAAATCATGGCCTGGCGCCACCACTACAACACCGAGCGTCCCCACTCTGCGCTCGGCGACCTCTCACCCAAGGAGTTCCTGGCAAACACCGCCGCGCCGACGCTTGAGCCTGTTGCGGGCTCCGCGCCGGTGCTCACAGCAACCAACCAACAGGAGAATTCCAGTTCAGCGCGGCCCTGATCCAGGGGAAAGGTCAACAATACCAACTATTTCGTCCATATCGCCTCAAAACGGCGGCTTATCGTCGGTGGCGTCATCGGTCGCCCTCGGCGGCACTGAGCGAGCGGCGGGAAGTGGTAGCGAGTGGAGCGCATGCGCTTTCCGTCCCGATAGATGAATGTGCCACTCTGAACAGTCTGCAGGTCTTAAAAAATTCTGTTCAGATAACGCCCGAGATTTCGCGACTGAACGAATCCGGCATTCGGCTGACTGGCCCTGAGTTGTGCGTGCAAGCTCCGATTGTGGTCACACCGGGGCCGTTGCCCGGCGCGTCGGGCTGGGGAAGCACGCCGTCATCGAGGATTTGGAAGACATATCGAGAGTCTGCCCCCTGCACGCGCAAGATTTGTTCGAACAATCCGGCGGTCTTGATCGTGCGGCGCGGGTCAGCAATCTAAGGAGTCGCGGGTTAGGTGGGCATGGAGCATTGCTTCCCGACCGCCCTCATCGAGTTGCTTCGACAATGCGCTGAAGTAGGCGCGGTCTTCCCGTTTGCGATCTCCGAGCTCAAAAATCTGCCCCCACCTGTCGGCGACGTCTGCGGGCACGATGGAAGCCTCGTTTGAAGAGATCATGTGGACCATCCTGTTTTTTAATCGGATCGGGTCGATGCCCTTCGCCTCCAGCATGATGTATGGTTCCGTGATCCGTGTTTTACTCGTCCCCGCGTCGTAACGATTTCCGGTCTTTGCGTACAAGGTCCAGGAACGGCTGCGCGATTGGCGGAATGGCAGCGCTTCTACAACTGGGACAGCCTGGACGGCCTGACGCCCATAGACCGGGTCTGCGAACGGATCCACGACGCTCCGCTTGGCTAGCACGTCGAAGCTGCCTACGATCTCGACAAAGAGTTCATCGCGCCCCGCGAAGGCTGGCCATCGCGCCGGCCAAATTGAAACCATGTCTGCAGATCACACAGCTAAGGCCGAGCCAGGCAGAGTAATCCCATGCGGAACGGAACGCCGCCACGTCGGGCCTGGTGAAAGCAAAGGCGTTGGAGGCGATCAGGCCGAAACAGGGGATGGTCGCGATGGGTCGGGCGAGCGGGTCGTCTTTCTGGACGGACTGGATGCGCTTAGTGACCGTCTCGATCTGGTCGTGCAGATGCGGAGTTGGTCGGCCAGATGTTGGTTGGCCAGAGGATCGACGGCTGGCCGGGCCACTTCGGGCCCCTGTCCTGCCGCCTCGAGCAGCCGGTCGAGGCCCTTCGCCACCAAAATCTCTACCTCGGCCCTCCTCTCGGCAGATTGCGTCGAAATCACCTGTCGGGCAACTGATGTGCGCGATGGTGTTCTGCCCGGGTTTGCCGGCGGATCAGAACGTCCCGCGCCTTGTGGTCGAGCAGCGCCGCCTGGGCTTCTGCCGACTTCACCGGAACGAACCGTAGGGTCGCAGATGCTGTTCGGCGCGCTTACTTACCCAGCACCATCGTTGCCACGGTCACGCCTCACCGCAGATCGCCTCGGCGTCAGACGCAGTTCGTGGCTCTGAGCAGCAAGCTCCCGCGCCCAATGATGGGCGCCCGAGCAGACTTCCATCCCTAGCAGTCAGGGCTCGAGCCGGCCGAAGAACGCCAGTGTCTGGCCGCGGCGCAACTGCCGGCGCTGCACGGCCGTGCCGATCGCTCTCACGCCGTTTACTTGGAAGACACTCATCGCCAGATCGGAGCCGATGGTAACATGCTGGTCCATGGATGGCTCCCTTCGATGGATGCTTCAACCAAAAACGCCAGCCATCCACGCCATCAATGGCGAGCACGCGGCTCACTTTTTGGGGCTGATCTCCGATCCTTCAACAGTCCTTCCGACGTCTCTTGTCAGCTTTTGCCAAGCAAGAAGGGCAGCACCTGTTCCATCACCTCTTTGGGTTTTTCGACGATCAGAAAATGCCCGCAGTCGAGCTCGGCGAACGCCACATCCTCGATCTCGGATTTCCAGATCGCCGGATAGTCAAACCCCGCCACATTCGATTGGCTGCCCCACAGCACCAGCGCGGGTGTGGTGATCTTCACGTCCCGGTCGGCATGGTCATGGGTGATGTCGATGCCTGCGCCGGCGCGGTAGTCTTCGCACATCGCGTGGAACGCCGCGGCATTGCCATTGGTCAGCGCGTAGTCATCGGCCACCTCGGCATTGCCGAAGGCCACCATCCGGGTGAAGCCCTCGGCCTGCGGGCCCATCACATTCTCGGGCAGGGGCGCGGGCTGTGACCACAGGAACCACATCCAGAAGCGTTCCGCGACCTTGCGGGTCACATTCTCGAAGATATAGGTCGACGGCACGACATCCATGATCACCAGCTTTTCGAGCGTGCCCGGATAATCCTTTGCCATGCGCCGGCCGATATGCGAGCCGCGGTCATGCGACAGCAGCGAGAAGCGCTCAAAGCCAAGCTGCGCCATCAGTTCGACCTGATCGCGGGCCATCCGCCGCTTGGAGTAATCGCCCTCGGGCGGTTTGCTGCTGCGCCCATAGCCGCGCAGATCGGCCGCCACCACGGTGAAATGCGCCGCCAGCTCCGCGGCAACCCCATGCCACATCACATGCGATTCCGGGGCCCCGTGCAAGACCAGCAGCGGCGGGCCGGAGCCCCCGATCACGGCATGGATTGTCACATCATCGATGGCAAGATCGACATGCCGAAAGCCGGGGAAGAACTGCGCGACACTGGATGGCGGCGCAGAAGGCTCGGCGGGCTTGGCGGGCTTGGCGGGCTCGGAGGTGGCGGGGCTGTTCTCGGCATCGGGCATGTCACGCGCTCTCCCATCGGTTGTTCGGCCCGGACCCGAGGCATGCGGCCGTCGGGCATCGCCGGTTTTGCGGCAGGCGCGCCGCCGCCTCCTGCATAGGCGACAAGGCAGGGCGCCAGAACGGCCAAACACGCTCTGTCCACATGGCGGACAGATGGCGGCCCGGCTTTGTTGAACCCGCCGGCCTGGTCTAGGCTTGGGGCCAGTCAGCGCAATTGGCGGCCCCCCGCATGCCGCAGGAGACTTGACCGATGCCCAAGCTGTTTCACGCGCCCGGAAGCTGTTCGAACGGCATCCTTTTGCTTTTGGAAGAGACCGGCATCGATTATGAGACCGAGACGCTCGACCTTGCCAAGGGCGCCCAGCGTGCGCCCGCCTATCTGGCGCAAAACCCAAAGGGCAAGGTGCCCGCGCTGCGCACCGATGATGGAGCGGTGGTGACCGAGTTTCCGGCCGTCGCGCTTTGCATTGCAACGAGCTATCCGCAGGCGGGCCTTTGGCCGGAAGACACGATGGCGCAGGTGCGGACGATCGAGATGCTCGATTTCATCGTCGGCTCGATCCATATGCGCGGCTTTACCTTTGTGAAGATGCCGCAAAAGTTTCTCGACACCGCCGAGGGGCAGGAGGCGCTGCGCAGCCATGGCAAAAAGGAAATCGCCAAGGGGTTGACGGTCATGTCGGAGACGCTCGGCGCGCAGGACTATATGCTGGGCGCGTTCGGTCTGGCCGATGCGGCCGCCTTTTATGTGCTGCGCTGGTGCGCCATGGACGAGATCGCGATGCCGGACAACCTGGCGGCCTTGCTGGCGCGGCTCTCTGACCGGCCCGCGGCACAGGCCGTTGCGCCGCAGCTGGTGCGCGCGATCTGACATCGGCGGCCGGGAGAGATCTGCAGAGGACCCGTGACATGCACCCCTATCCCGATCATGTGCCCGTCCTGGTGGTGGGGGCCGGCCCGACCGGCCTGACGGTTGCCAATCTGCTGGCCTCATATGGCGTCGAATGCATCCTGCTGGAACGCGAAAGCGCGCCACTGAACCTGCCACGGGCAATCGTGCTGGATGATGAAGGGGCGCGGACGCTGCAGGCGATCGGGCTGGAGGAGAGCTATATCGCCGCGACGACCGCATCGCATGGGGCGAAGTATTACGACCAGAACGGCCAGTGCTTTGCGACGGTGGGCTCGGGCCCGCGCAATTTCGGCTTTGCCAAGAAGAACTATATCTTCCAGCCGGAACTGGAATCCGCGCTCACGGCGCGGCTGCATGAACAGGCGCCCGATGCCTTGCGGTTTGGTGCCGAGGTCATCCAGATCGACCAGACCGGCGATGGCGCCCAGGTGACCGTCAGGGACCGTGCCGGCACCACGCACCGGATCGCGACGGACTGGGTTCTGGCCTGCGATGGCGGGCGCAGCCCGGTGCGCGAGCGGCTTGGCCTTGCGATGTCCGGCGACACCTATGCGGAAGACTGGATTGTCATCGACACGCTCGACGATCCTGACACAACGCTGATTTCAAAGTTCTTTTGCAATGCCGAGCGTCCGGCGGTCAGCATTCCGGCCCCCCATGGCGGCCGGCGGTACGAGTTCATGGTCCTGCCCGGCGAAACCCGCGAGGCGGTGCTGGAGGACGCTTTTCTGACCGACCTGCTTGCCCCGCACCGCGACTATGACCCGGCAAAAGTGGTGCGCAAGACCGTCTATACGTTTCATGCGCGGCTGGTGGAGCGGTTCCGCACCGGGCGCATCCTGCTTTTGGGCGATGCGGCGCATCTGACCCCGCCCTTTGCCGGCCAGGGCATGAATGCGGGGCTGCGCGACACCCATAATGTGGCCTGGAAAATCGCGGTCGCGCTGCGGGGCGGCGACCCGGCGATACTGGACAGTTATGAAACCGAACGACGCGGCCCGGCCTGGGACATGATCCAGCTTGCGGTGGCCATGGGCGGCATCGTGATGCCGATTGCGCCGGACCAGCTGCGCTTTCGCGAATTGCTGCTCAATGCCCTGGCGCCGTTTCCCGCAGTGCTCGATTTTCTGGTCCAGATGCGGTTCAAGCCAAAGCCCCAGTATCGCGACGGGCTGTTCCTGGATCTGGATGCGCCTGAATTCGAGGCGGCCCTGCCCGGTGCGATGATCCCGCAGCCCGAGATCGGGCAAGACGGGCGCGCAGCGCTGCTCGACGCGCATTTGGGACCGGGTTTTGCGCTGGTCGCGCAGGGGCCGGAGGCGTGGGAGGCGCTCGACCGGCTGACCCGGCGCGATCTGCTGGGGCTGCCACTGGCCAGGGTCAGGCTGGATCTGTCGGCAGCGCCCGAGCCAGGCGCCCTGGGCACGCGCGATCCGGTGACCAGCCGACCGTTTCGGACCCATCGCGACCAGATCCTGCTGATCCGTCCCGACAGGTATTGCGCCGCGGCCTGCGCGCCCGGCGATCTGGCGCAGATGCTGGCGCGCTACACCGCGCTGCTGACCGGCGGCGCAGCACCCTGACCGGCCATCGGCGGCGTCGATGCCCAGCCGGCTGCGCCCTCAACCCCGCGCTGCGAACTCGGCCGAGATTGCCTGCGCGGTGTCGATCAGCACCGGCCCATATTGCGCCAGCGCGCGGTCGAATTTCAGCGCGCTGCTCGTCCAGATCAGGGTCAGGCAGCCCGCAACCCGTGCCTCGCGCAGGATCGGGGCGGAAAGGCTCATCGTTGCGCTGCGAAACCCGCGCATGCGAAACCCCATGCCCAGCGTCCGGCTTCGCGCCAGAATTTGCTCCAAGGGCCCGTCCTCAAGCACAATCGCACCGGGCAGCCTCTGCGCCTCGCGCAGGCTGGTGAGCGTCCGGTCGCGCTCCGCAGGCGGTGAAAACGCCAGATAGGCCCGCCCGCTTGCCGTGTGCAGGATCGGCAGACTTTGCCCGACCATGCCGTGATCGATGGAATAGGGGCTGAAATGATGCGTCGATTCCCGGATCTCCATCTGATGGTCGTTGAACATCACAAGATCCAGCGGCCACAGAACCTCGCGCCCCAGCTTCATCATTTTGGGAACCGCGTGGCCCAGAACCCAGTCCTCATTCCGATAGCCCGAGCTGAGCGTCCTGGTCTTCAGCGTCGCGCGCCATTTGCCGGCGGAGTGATCGCGGACCACAAAGCTCTGCTCCTCCAGCGTTTCGATCAGGCGATAGACCGTTGGCCGCGGGATTTGCACAATCCGCGCGATCTCGCCGGGCGTGATCCCGTTATGCTGGTTGATCACCGTCAGCACGTCCAAACCGCGCTCCAGCGATCTGACCGATCCCGGGCCGGGCATTGCCACACTCCTCCCCTTTTGACGAAACATGACATGCGCAAGACAGCCTGTCCACATGGCGGACACCGCGCGCGGGGCCGGGGACAGCCCCCCACCCGGCTGCTAACCTTTCGGGCAATGGCAACGAGGTGACCCCTCAAGAAGGTGAGCCCCAAGGTGAGTCCCAAGGTGAGTCCATGACCCTCAGATCGCTTGGCTATATTGGGGTGCGATCGTCCCGCACCGAGGATTGGAGCAAGTTTGCGACCGGTCTTTTGGGCATGCAGCAGGTCGATCGGGGCGGCCGGTCGCGCGCGTTCCGGATGGATGATCGCAAACAGCGGCTTTTGGTAACCGGCGACGGCGATGAGGGCCTCGATTTCATGGGCTGGGAGGTGGACGGCCCGGCAGAGCTTGATGCGCTTGCCAGCCGGTTGGAAGATGCCGGGGTTGCGGTGACCGCGGCGCCCGCCGCGCTGGCCGATCAGCGGCTGGTCGGCGGGCTGATCTCGTTTCAGGACCCCGATGGCAACCATATCGAGGTGTTCTGCGCGCCGCAGATCGCGGAGGATGCGTTTCGCCCCGGGCGCCCGATCCATGGCTTTAAGACCGGCAGCATGGGCATGGGCCATGCGGTGCTGCATGTCGAGAATATCGACCGCCTTCTGCCGTTCTATCGCGATCTTCTGGGCTTTAGGCTGACCGATTACGGCCACACCCCCTACAAGCTCTATTTCTTTCATCTCAACGAGCGGCATCACAGCTTTGCGATGGTCGGGTCGGGGCAGCGCGGCCTGCATCATTTCATGGTCGAGCTTCAGGCGCTCGATGATGTGGGGCAGGGCTATGATCTGGCCCAGCGCGAGGATGACCGCGTCGCCTACACGCTGGGGCGCCATTCCAACGACCATATGTTCGGGTTCTACGCCAATTCGCCCTCCGGCTTCTTTGTCGAATACGGCTGGGGTGCGCGGATGATCGACCCCGAGAGCTGGGAGCCGGTCGAGACCTTCGACGGCCCAAGCTTTTGGGGGCATGACCGGTTGTACCTGCCCGAAGATTCGGATGTGCGGGTCAAGCTAAAGAGCATGGCGCTTGGCGCATCGGAGCAGGGCCAGAGCGCGCCGAACCCCGATCCCAATTGCATTTGGCTCAACAATGTAACGCGCAGGAACGGGTGAGCCGGCCCGGCTGCATCCACCCAAGGGCTTTGCGCGAAACCGCTGTCGAAAGGATCCCCCATGCGGATATCGTCTTATCTGAGGCCTGATGGCACGGCCTCTTACGGGATCGCGGATGGCGACCGGGTCATGGATGTGGGCGACGCGTTTCGCGGCCGCTTTGCGGATCTGCGCGCGGCCTTGGCCGCCGGGGCGCTGGCCGAGGCCGAGACCGCCGCAAAGGGCGCCAGCACAGCGTTCGATCTTTCCGCGGTGACGCTGCTGTCGCCCATCCCGAACCCCGACAAGATCATCTGCATCGGGCTCAACTATATGAGCCACATCATCGAAACCGGGCGCGACAAGCCGGCCTACCCGTCGATCTTCACCCGCTATCCGGGCTCGGTGGTGGGCCATGAGGTGCCGCTGATTGCGCCCAAAGCCTCTGAGCGGTTCGATTTTGAGGGCGAGCTGGCGGTCGTGATCGGAACCCCGGGCCGGCATATCGCGGCGGCCGATGCGATGGCGCATGTGGCAGGCTACAGCTGCTTTAATGACGGCTCGATCCGCGATTTCCAGCGGCACACCTCGCAGTTCTGGGCGGGCAAGAATTTTGAAGAGAGCGGCTCGATGGGGCCCTGGCTGGTGACCGCCGATGCGCTGGCCGACCTGGCGGCGCAAACGATGGAAACCCGGCTGAACGGCGAGGTGATGCAGTCGACCGCGATCTCCGATCTCGCCTTCGGCATCCCCGAGCTGATTGCCTATCTCTCGACGGTGACGACCCTGTTGCCGGGCGACATCATCGCCACCGGCACGCCCAGCGGCGTGGGCCTCTTCCGCGAGCCCCCGGTCTTTATGAAGCCCGGCGATGTGGTGGAGGTGGAGATCTCGGGGATCGGCACGCTGAGCAACCCCATCAAGGCAGAAGCGGAGGCGGAAGCATGAGCGCCGGCGCCGCGGGCCCGGCCTTTGTCACGCGCCGGTTTTCGGGCCAGCGCGACGCGGCCACGGCCCCGGTCGACACCGTCGAGCTGCCGGAATCGCAAGCCGCCTTGCGGCAGATGTCGATGGAGCGGCTGATGGCCTATGGCGTGCATCATGCCGATGCGATCGAGCTGCGCGGCCGGGTGGCGACGGGCGAGCTGTGGCAGGCGGTGGCGACCGAGCTTGCCGAGACCTGCCTCGCCCCGGCGGATTTCCATGTCTCGCCGGAAACCGACGCAACGCGGGCCAACCGGTTGTTCCGCGCATCGGCGCTGATGCGGATGAGCCAGATGATGATGGTCGACAACACGCCCGAGCGCGCGGAGATCTTCGCGGCCGCCGGCAAGCTCTACGGCCAGGCCGCCGCCCTGACAGGCGACCGGCGCCGGGTGGAGATCGAGACCCCGGAAGGCATCGTCATCGGCTGGTTCTTCCCTGTGCGCGAACCGGTGGGGCGGGTGGCGATCATTGGCGGCATCGAGGGCTGGGCGATGGATTTCGACCATCTGGCCGTGCCCCTGGCGCAGCGCGGGGTGGAGACGCTGTTGCTCGACGGGCCCGGCCAGGGCGAAAGCCGGATGGTCCATGGCACCTATCTCACCCATGACTGGCCCGCCGTTTATGGCGCGGTGTTTGAGGCGCTTGCGGCCATGGCGCCCGCCGTTCCCCTAGGGATGATCGGCAACAGCATGGGCGGCGCGTTTGCCCTGCATCTGGCGCGCACGAATGCGCGGATCGTGGCGGTGTGCAACAATGGCGGTTCGCCCGAACCGGGGGTGGATCTGGGCGAATCGACCATGGCGCGCAAGATGCGCGCGCATACCGGGCTGACCTCCTTCGTTGAAGCCCGGCAGGTCTGGGCCAGTGCCGTGCCCATTGACCCCGCCGCGCCGGTGCCCTGCCCGATGCTGGTTGTGCAAGGCGCGCGCGATCCGATCATCACCGCCGAGGCGGCGCAGGCGATGTTCGAGGCCGGTGTTTCGGAGGACCGCTATATGGTCACCTTCGACGATGGCGATCACTGCATCTACAACCATGCCGATGACAAGACCGCGCTGATCGGCGACTGGATGGCATCGCGGCTCAAAGCGGCGCAGCATGCGGGTCATTGATGCGCAGATCCATCTGTGGGAGGGCGCCGCCGCCCCGCCGCATCATTTCCGCGCGCCCTTCCTGATCGAGGATGCGCTGCGCGGCATGGATGACGCCGGCGTGCAGGCCGCGGTGAACTGCCCGGCGCTGTGGGATCCCGCTTCCAACGCCTATGCGGTGCAGGCCGCCCAGGCCCATCCGGACCGGTTTGCCACGCTGGGCTGGTTTGACCTTGCCATGCCGCCCGACGCGGCCTTTGTGGCGGAGTTTCTGAACCAGCCCGGGATGCTCGGCCTGCGCTTTGTGCTGTTTGCGCCGGAGGATCAGGCGCGGCTGAAGGAGGGCGCGCTTGACTGGATCTGGGCCTTGGCCGATCGCCAGGCGCTGCCCGTGGGTCTGATGGTGCCGCCGCCGCTTTACCCCGATCTGGCGCGCATCGCCCAGGCCTATCCGGGCATGCGCCTCTTGCTCGACCATATCGGCATGGGCCCGATGGACAAGCTGCCCGAGGCCGCCGACAAACTGCCCGGCCTGCTGGCGCTGGCCGCCCACCCCAATGTCGCGCTCAAGGCCACGGGCGTGCCCGCCATCGCCACCGATGACTACCCCTTTGCCAGCACGCATGACCTCCTGCGCCGCTGCTTTGACGCCTTCGGCCCGGCAAGGATGTTTTGGGGCACCGACATCACCCGCATAAAGCCGAGCTGGGCCGAGAACCGCCGCTTTTTCGAAGCACTGCCCTGGCTTACAGGCGCGGATCGGGAGGCCGTGATGGGCGGCAGCATCGCCCGCTGGATCGGCTGGGGCTGACCGTCATGGCCGAGCCCTGGGATTACATCATCGTCGGCGGCGGCACGGCGGGCTGCGTGCTGGCCAACCGGCTCTCGGCGCGCTCGGCCAATCGGGTGCTGCTGATCGAGGCGGGGCAGGACACGCCGCCCGATGCCATGCCCGCCGACATCGCCGATCCCTATCCGATGTCCTACGGCAACCCCGCCTATCGCTGGCCGCTGATGGGCCATGCCCTGACCGCGGAGACATCGCCCGCCAAGCCGCTCTTGCATGCGCGGGTTATGGGCGGCGGGTCGTCGATCATGGGCATGATCATGCTGCGCGGCCTGCCGATCGACTATGATGGCTGGGCGGCCCAGGGCGCCACGGGCTGGGATTGGGCGAACGTGCTGCCGGTTTTTCGTGCGCTGGAGAATGATCTGGATTTCGACGGGCCGGCGCATGGCAAGGAGGGGCCAACCGAGATCCGCCGGCACAGCCGGGCCAGCTGGCCGCAACTGGCGGTGGCGAGCGGCGCCTATTACGCAAGACAGGACACGCCTTTCTTGGCCGATATGAATGCGGAGTTTGGCGACGGCTATGGGGTATTGCCGATTGCCGGCACGCAAACGGCGCGGGCCTCCAGCGCCTCGGCCTATCTGACCGCCGATGTGCGCCGGCGGGCCAATCTGACCATTTTGGCCGACACCACCGTAAAGGCGCTCGCCGTCGATGGCGCGCGTGTCACCGGCGTGGTGGCGCAGGTCGGCGGCAAGGCGCAGAGCTTCGCCGCGCGCGAGACGCTGCTCACCCTGGGGGCGCTGCTCACGCCCTGGCTGATGCAGAAATCCGGCATTGGCGATGGCGCGGCGCTCTCCGCCCATGGGGTTGCGGTGCAGGCAAATCGCCCAGGCGTCGGCGCCAATCTGCAAAACCACGCCGCCCTGCCGACGGTCGCCCATCTCAAACGCCGGGCCGTACAGAAACGCCCGCAGCGCAACCACAACAACACCACCCTGCGCTATTCCTCGGGCATTGGCGTCGGCGGCGGTGGCGCCGGGGTCGGCGGGGTCAGCGACATGTTCCTGATCATCGGCTCTCGGGTCAGCTGGCATGCCGTCGCGGCCCGGCTTGCGCATTTTACGCCGGTGGTGATGGCCCCGGCCTCGCGCGGGCAGGTGAGCTTGGGGCCGGACGGCACCGCCCCGCGCATCGCCTATAACCTGCTGGGCGCCGATGAGGATCTCGCCCGGCTGATCGATGGCATGATCCGTGTGGCAGCCCTGGCCAGCGCGCCGGAACTGGCGGCCTCGATCGGGCCGACCTATGCGGTGCGCCATCTGGCCAAGGCGGCGCAGTTCAACGCCATCACGCGCTGGAACGCGCTGCGCACCCAGCTCATTGCCCGGGCGTTCGACCATCTGCCCGGGCTGGGCGATGCGGCGGTGCGGTCGCTGGCCGTCCCGGGCGAGGATGTCGGGCGGCTGAGTGCCGATGCAGCGGCGCTGGAGGCCTATGTGCGCGGCCATGTGATGCCGCTCGCCCATCATTGCGGCACCTGCCGGATGGGTGCGGCCGACGATCCGATGGCGGTTGTCGACCCTGTGGGCCGGGTCTATGGCATGGCAGGGCTGCGCGTGGCCGATGCCTCGGTGATGCCGACCGTGCCGCGCGGCAACACCAATCTGCCGGTGCTGATGATCGCCGAGAAGATCGCTGGCGAGATGCTGCGCTCGGGTGCTGAGGCCTGAGGGCAACCAAACCGACCCGATTGGGCAACCAATCCCCAAAATTTCAGGCCGGGTTCCATGGCGGGAGGCCATTGCCCGAGAAGTATCTTGACGCTCATCACCTATTGGTCATAATGGTTGTAATTGGTCATATTGGTCGAAAAACGACCTCGTTTGTTCAGGACGCACATCGCCGAAGGCGGGGCGTCTGCCGCCTGCAAGGGCGCGCATTGGACGGACGATCCGGGGAGGAAGAGAATGTCACATTCGTACAGCCGTACGATTGCGCGTGGGCCTGTCTGCGCGAGGTCCTGGCGCGCAGCACGGTCCGATCTTGCGGGCATCTGTTGAGATGCGACGCCTTGAGCAGATCCTGATCGTGATCATGAAGGCGATGGAGTATTGCGCCAGCTACATACTCCTGCCGATCATTGTGGTGACCGTCGTCACCGATGTGAGCCTGCGTTTTGTGTTCAACGCGCCGCTCAGATGGGGGATCGAGCTGAACGAGTTTCTGCTCTTCCCGCTCTTTGTCCTGGGTTTGCCCCAATGCTGCAGAACCAACGGGCATATTCGCATGGATCTCTTGGCCTCCAACATGCCGCCGCGCCTGCAGGGCGTGTTCGATGCCTGCTATGCGCTCTGCGGCATCTTCATCTTCTTTCTCCTGGCCCGCTCCTCGCTGGAAAAGTTCCAGTTCGACTTTGAATTGGACCGGGTGTCGGACGAGCTGTCGCTGCCGCTCTGGCTGCCGCATCTGTTCCTGCTCGCGCTCTGCTGCTTTCTGATCTTCTACTTCGCGCTGCGCGCCGTTGCGGGTGTGCTGGGGCGCGCCGAATTCTCCGGCCCAATCACTGTGGCCAAGGAGAACTGACCATGGATCCGATCACGATTGGCATTCTGGCGTTTCTCTTTCTGATGGCCCTGATCCTGGTCGGGATCCCGATCGGCTTTGCCATGCTCACAACGGCCTCGCTGGGTTACATGGCGACAGGCCGGCCCAGCTTTGCCGAAACCCAGCTCTCGCTCACATTCGTCAATCAGGGGCAGAACTTCATCCTGGTCGCCGTGCCGCTCTATTTCCTGATGGGGCAGTTGGTTCAGCGCACCAATATCGCGCAGGATCTCTATGAATGCGTCTATCGCTGGCTGGGGCGGCTGCCCGGCGGCATTGCGATCTCCACCGTTGTGGCCTGCGCGGGGTTTGGCGCGGTCTCGGGCGGCGCGGTCACCGCGATTGCCACAATCGGGCCGATGGCGATCCCGGCGATGCGCAAGTACAAATATGACGACGCCCTGGCCACAGGCTCGATTGCCGCGGCAGGCACGCTGGGCATCCTGATCCCGCCCAGCCTGGTGATGGTCGGCTATGGCATCCTGACCGAGACATCGATCGGCGCGCTTTTCATTGCGGGGATCGTGCCGGGCCTGTTGATGACGCTGGCCTATGCGGTGACCATTGCGGTGCGCTGCCGCCTGAACCCCAGCCTCGGCCCGCTGGGCGAACGCTTTGAATTGCGCGAAAAGATCGCCTCGCTCTCCAAGGTGCTGCCCATCCTCCTGACCTTCGTGATCGTGGTCGGTGGCATCTATGCCGGCGCCTTCACCCCGACCGAGGCTGCCGGCATCGGTGTCGCGGCGCTTCTGGTGATTTCGCTGGTGATGCGCCGGATGAGCTGGCGGGTTCTTGGCGCGTCGCTCCTGCAATCGGCCCAGACCTCGGCGATGATCTTCATCATCCTGGTCGGCGGCTATATGATGGGCAAGTTCATCGCCACGACCGGCCTGTCGCAGATGATTGTCGATGCCATCCTTGCCGGCAATTTCCCGCCGCTGGTGATCATTCTGATGATCACGGTTGCCTTCATCGCGCTGGGCATGGTGCTTGATGTCTGGGGCATGATGATCCTGACCGTGCCTTTCACGCTGCCGATCATTATCCAGTTGGGCTACAGCCCGGTCTGGTATGGTGTTTATGCCGTGATCATGAGTGAGCTGGCGCTGATCACCCCTCCGGTGGGCATCAATGTCTATGTGCTGGCCAAGGTCGCGCCGGACGTGCCGCTGATGAAGATCTTCCGGGGGGTGGCGCCGTTCTTCATCGCCACGCTGGCGCTTGTCGCGCTGATCGTTTTCTTCCCCCAGATCGTGATGTGGCTGCCGGGCAGCGCCGGCATGCAATGATGCGAGACATGAAGTGGACAGCACAGTGACAGGTTTGGCCGACACAAAGCCCGCCAGTGCGGCGCAGCTTCCCACCGACATGCGGGCCTGGGTGCTGGATGCGCCCGACGCCTTGCGCCAGACCACCAAGCCGGTGCCCAAACCCGGCCGGGCCGAGGTTCTGGTGCGCATCGATGCGGTGGCGATTTGTGCGACGGATCTGGAGATCATCCATTACGGCACGCCGGCGCTGATCCAGGGCGGGCCGCCCTTTGGCAAGAACTTCACCCCGGGCCATGAGTATATGGGCACCATTGCCGCCCTGGGCGAGGGGGTGGATGAGTATGCGGTGGGTGAGCGGGTGACGGTGGAAATCCACGCGGGCTGCGGGCAGTGCAAGCGCTGCCGGGCCGGGATGTACACGGCCTGCCTGAACTACGGGCTGAACTATGGCGATCGCAACAAGGGCCACCGCGCCAACGGGTTCACCACCGATGGCGGCTTTGCCGAATATGCCGTCAACCATATCAACACGCTGGTGCGCGTGCCCGACCATATGCCCGATGAGGTCGCCACGCTCGTCGTGACCGCCGGCACCTCGATGTATGGGCTGACCGAGCTTGGCGGGCTGGTGGCGGGCGAAAGCGTGGTCGTCAGCGGGCCCGGGCCCATCGGGCTGGTCGCCGTGGCGGTGGCCAAGGCGCTGGGTGCTTCCCCGGTGATCCTGACCGGCACGCGGGATGACCGGCTGGCGATCGGCACGCAGCTTGGCGCCGATCATGTGATCAATGTGCGCAGTCAAGACACGGTGACGGCGGTAAAGGCGATCGTCGGGGCGCGCGGGGCCGATTATGTGATCGAATGCGCGGGCACCGAGACGGCGATCAATGATGCGATCCGGATGACCAACCGGGGCGGCAAGCTCTGCCTTGCGGCCTTTCCGCATAAGCCCTGCACGGTCGATCTGCCCTATGTCACCCAGAACAACATCTACATGTATGGCATCCGCGGCGAGGGCAAGAGTGCCACCAAACGCTCCATGGCGCTGATGGCGGACGGGCGGTTCGACGCGTCGCTCATCCACACCCACACCTTCGGGCTCGACGATCTGCCCGAGGCGCTGCGCTATGCGCGCGAGCGTGTCGACGGGGCGATCAAGGTGGTGGTCAAGGCGGGCGGTGCCCAGGGCGCGCCCAAGGCGGTGACCCTGGCCGAGGCAACGGCATGATGGCGGCTGGGACGGCGGGGCGCGCCAAACGCGGCATCTACGCCGCGGCGATCACCCCGCTGGGGGCGGATGGTCAGCCCGATGCTGCCAAGCTTGCCGCCTATTGCCGATGGCTGATCGAGGCGGGGCTCGACGGGGTCGCGCCGTTCGGCACCACGGGCGAGGGCAACTCCCTGCCCCTGGCCTTTCGCTGCGCTGCGCCGGAGGTTCTGGCCGCACAGGGGATTGCCGGCGATCAGGCGATCCTGGGCACCGGGGCCTGTGCGACCGACGACGCGGTCGCGGCCACGCGCGCCGCACTGGATGCGGGGTTTTGCAACACGCTGGTCCTGCCGCCCTTTTACTATAAGGGGGTGAGCGATGAGGGGCTTTACAGCCATTACGCCCGGCTGATCGACCGGATCGGCGATGCCCGGCTGCGGGTCTATTTCTATCACTTCCCGGCCATGTCGGCGGTGCCGATCAGCGTCGATCTGGTCACCCGGCTGCGCGACGCGTATGGCGTGATCATCGCGGGGCTGAAGGATTCCTCCGGCGATCTGGAAAACGCGCTCTCCTATGTGCGCGCGGTGCCGGAATTCGACGTCTTTCCCTCCAATGAAGGCGTGCTGATCGAGGCCACCCAGCAAGGCTGCGCCGGCATCATCTCGGCGACCACGAATGTCGCGCCCATGCTGTGCCGGCAGGCGCGGGAGGCCGAAGGTGCGGCGCAAGAGGCGCTTGTCGCGCGGCTGCGCGCGATCCGGGGGGCGGTCTCGAAACACTCTCTGATGGCAGCGGTCAAAGCCATCCAGGCGCGCCGGTCGGAGGATGCGGGCTGGGCGGCGGTGCTGCCCCCGCTGGTGCCTCTTTCGGCCGCGGCAGCGGTGCAGCTCTGGTCCGACCTCGCGCCGCATCTGGAGGAGATCGGGATCTGATGTCACAAAGAGAGGCAACGCAGATGAGCAACATAACCTTGGTCGCGCCGGCCAGCCCGGGCGACAATCCGCGCGCGCATTGGCCCGAGGCGCTGCAGGCGGAGTTCGTGGCGGATTTCAGCAACCCGTCGGTCGGCAGCGTGCTGGTCTCGGAGACCGACCAGGTCCGGGTCTGGCATCTGCATCTGGCGCCCGGGCAGCGCTGCCGCTTTCACCGCCATGTGCTGAACTATTTCTGGACCTGCCACAGCACCGGCACCGCGCGCGGCTGGTATGATGACGGCCGGATCCAGGATGTGGTGCATTTCAAGGGCGAGACCAGGCATTACCATTTCGGCCCCGGTGAGGGGTTTACCCATGCGGTCCAGAATGTCGGCGAAACCGAGCTGCTGTTCACAACGGTCGAGTTCAAAGAAAGCGCCAACGCGCCCCTGCCGCTGGATGCGCGGGTCGTTCTGGCCGAAGGGCTGGTCGCCTAGCGCTCGGCCTGTCCAAGTGCGGCAACGGTGCTTTCCAGATGCGCGCGCATGGCGGTCGCGGCGCCCGGCCGGTCGCGGGCGGTGATGGCCGAGACGATCGCATCATGCTCGGCAAAGGAGCGATAATCGCCCGGCGGGCCTGTTTCGGCCAGGCTCAGATGGCCCCAGACGACCGAGCGCCGGACGGCATTGATCAGCCGCTCCACCTCCACCAGCAGGCCGTTGCCGGAGGCTTCCGCAACCTTGTCGTGAAAGCCGTAATCAAACTCCTGATACTGCGCCCAGGTCTTGGCGCTGCGCATCGCAGCCGACAGGCGTTTGAGGTCATTGATCTGCGCGGTCGTGGCCCGCAACGCCGCCAGCCGGGCCAGTTCTGGCTCGACCAGCAGACGCGCCTCCATCGCCTCGGGCGGGCTGGTGTATTCGGCAATCCGCTCGGAGGAGGGTTTCAACGGCTCGGCATGGCGCCGCACAAAGGTGCCGCGCCCCACATGCCGCTGGATCCGCCCCTCCGCTTCAAGCACCGAAAACGCCTTGCGGATCGTGCCGCGCGACACGCTGAACTTTTCGGCGATCTCGCGTTCCGGCGGCAGGCGCCCGTCAAACCCGATCGCGCCGCGGTCGATCGAAATGCGCAGATTCCTCAAAATCTCGTCCGGTGTCATGATCGGCGCACCATCTGATGTCTCTCGAATTGGTTAACCATTATGCTATCCCCAATTTCATTATATTTACAAGGCTTTTGCGCCGGCCGGAGCCAACCAATACTTGACAGAATCTAAACTCTGCGCAGGAATGGTCAAAATGGTTCAATTGGCCCGAATTGGGTCAGGCCAAATAAGGTCACGCAGGAGGAGGAAAGACGATGAAAGCGAGACTGCTTTTTGCAGCGGCGTTCTGCGCCGGAACCGCGGCGGCCCAGGTGGTGGCAGAGGATGCGCCGGATGTCAGCATGGCCCAAGCTTGGCTCGATGGCACCCTGGAAAGCTATGGTGATTTTGAGATCACCTATGACGGGCCGCCGATCGAGCTGCGGTTCTCGTCGCATCTGCCGGAGGTGTCTGCCCTGGCAAAGTTCCAGATCAAGGCCAACGACATCCTGGAACTGATGTCGAACGGGAAGATCGTGACCACCGAGGCCTGGTCAAGCACCGTGCACAGCATCAAGGAGGGGCGCGAGGCGGTCCGCACCGGCCTTTCGGATGTGTCCCCCTGCTTTACGCTGTTCTACCCCCGTGACTACAGGATGGTCAGCGGGCTGGAGCTGCCCTTCATCTTTAAGGGCAATGCCAGCGCGGTGGCGGCGGTACAGCAGATCTATCCGCAATACCTGAAATCCGAATTTGAGCGCTATGGCGTGATGCTGCTGCGCTCGGGCATGAACGGGCCGTTCAACCTCTACACGCGCGAGCCGGTCCGCACGATGGAAGACCTTGCAAAGCTGCGGTTTCCCACCGCCGCCTCGCCGGCAATTCTGGAGCTGCTCGGCGCCACGCTGGTCAGCGGCACGGCGGCCGAGATCTACACCTCGCTGCAAAGCGGCACGACCGACGGTCTGCATTTCGCCGATATCGCCGCGCCGATCTTTCGCCTGGGCGAGCTGGTCAAATACCGCACGGTCAACAGCTTCAACACCAACCCGCTGCAATACTGCATCAACCCCGATGTCTATGTGTCGCTGCCGGCCGATCTTCAGGATGTTCTGGACCGCTGGGCGCATCAGGTGACCATCGTCGAGGCGATCATCGAGTATGACCTTGCCGGGCCCAAGGCGGTTCAGTTCATGACCGAGAAATACGGGATGGAGTCGATCACGTTGAGCGATGAAGAGATGGCCCGCTGGCGCGACCGCATCTCGGTTCTGGAGGATGAATGGGTGGCCGAGCGTGCGGATGACGGGTTGCCGGGCCAGGAAATGCTCGCCGATCTGCGCGCGGCGGTCGCCAGATACGAGGAGATGGCGCCCAATGAGCTGCTGAAGGACGCGATTGAGAACCCGCTTCGCGGGACGCGTACCGCCGAGTGAGGCGGGGCTCGTGATCGCGCGCCTCTGATCTGGGGCGCGCGAACCGGGTGTTTGGGGAGCTTTGCGTCGAAGCTGAAACGGCCGACGCGCAGAACGCTACCCGCAGAACGAAACCGGTAGAACGCTAACGGCAGAACACTGCCGACAGAACGAAACCGGCAGAATGAAACCGACAGAACGCCGGCGAAAGCACGCTACCGGCCCGGCATCTCGAAAATCGCGCAGGTTTCGACGCCATGGGCCACCATTTTGCCCGCCTCGGTGGTGATC
>JBCBKN010000027.1:0-19552 GCA_038521775.1 Pseudomonadota bacterium
CGATGTGCTGCGGCTGTCGGGCCCGTCGCGGCTGGCCTATCACGGTGTGGCGCGCATCCTGCCGGGCAGCAGCGATCTTTTGGATGCGCCTGGGCGGATCAACCTGACCTGCCGGGTCGTCGCATCGACCCACTGAGCATCTTCACAGCGTCCCAGCGGCGTCGGCAGACCGGTTGCGCCCGGTCTGGCCCGGTCTGGCTCGGTCTGGCTCGGTCGCGCGCCGGTCCGACACCCGCTGGGATTACCCGTCCTTGACGACAGGGTGCGGACGGCAGGGCAGCTTGGTGTCGCGCAGCGACTGGCACGCGGCAAGCGCGCCATCCTCGGTCAGCCCGGTCAAAAGCGCCTCGAACAGATGCAGGCCGCGGATCACCGTGGCATCGACGGTCTGCCGCGCACCGTTCAGGACCGGCACAGCAGCCTTCGCCACCTTGCGCAGCGCGTTTTCGGCATCGTCGCGCTCCTTATAAGCGCCAAGCTGGATGGCCCATGTCGTTTGCGCCGTTGCGCGCGGCGGCGCCGGTGCAACAGGCAACGGCGTGGCGGGCTGGCCGGGCGCTGGCACAAGCTGGGGCAGAGGCTGGGGCACAGACTGCAGCTGGGGCTGGGGCTGGGGCTGGGAGCCCGGCCGGGGACGTGGCCGGGGCGACTGGGCAATGGCGATCGAGCGGTGACCAGGCGGCAATGTCGCCGCGGCGGCAGCCGGAACCACGGCGCGGGCCACCGCGTCGACGCTGCGCGCAATCAGGGTGGCCGGCGGGGTCCCGCGGCGCGGCGGTGCGACCGAGACCCGCACCTTCGGGTCGAGCCGCTGCAGCCCGGGCGGCACCGTTCGCACCTTGCTGGGCGCCTTGCGAAAGCCCAGATCAAGCAAAGCCGCGACCTTGCGGTTGCGCGTGGCCGAGGACCGGGCGCCGAACAGCACCACGATCACCCGCTCGCTGCCCCGTTTGGCCGAGGCGGCAAGATTGAACCCGGCCGCGCGGGTGTATCCGGTCTTGATGCCATCGGCACCGCGATAGCTGTGCAGCAAGCGGTTGGTGTTGTTGAGGGTCTTGCCCATCGCCGGGGTCTGCTTGCGGCCAAAAAGGTTGTAGTATTGCGGAAAGTCAAACAGCAGATGCCGCGCCAGGACGGCCATGTCGCGCGCCGTGCTCAGATGCCCGTTGCGGGTCAGCCCATGGGCGTTGAAGAACCGGGTCCGGCTCATGCCCAGCGCCTTGGCCTTGGCCGTCATGCGCAGGCCAAAGGCTTTTTCCGACCCCGCGATTGCCTCGGCCAGCACGGTCGCGGCATCATTGGCCGAGCGCACGACCGTCGCGCGGATCAGATCGCGCACCCGCACCCGCTGGCCGGGCCTGAGCCCGATGCGCGAGGGCGGCTCGCGCGCCGCATTGCGCGACACGGTCACCCGCTGGTCGAGCTTGAGCTGCCCGTCGCGCACCGCCTCAAAGGCCAGATAGGCCGTCATCATTTTGGTCAGGGACGCCGGATGCAGCCGCGCATCGGCATTGTCCTGGTGAAGAATGGCGCCGTTGCGGGCATCGATCACGATGGCCGCATATTCTGCTGCCCCGACCGGCGTGCCGGTCAAAAAGGCGCACAGAAGAATGAGCAGCCGCACGGGGGTCAACCTCGGCACGAACCGGCTCCTTGCTGCTGATGTCACTGCCTCACGCACACGTCGTGCACGGAACGATTAACTTCTTGTGTTTGAAACGCACTGTAGCATATTGAAAAACGGTTGCAATTCCAAAGTTGCGATCCGCAACGACAGGATTTTTGTGCAGTGCAACAAATGATCTTGACGCAGTGCAGCATCACTCCTATTTTGACATCGTGATGATCGCGGAGCCGTGCCGGCTCCATAGGACCCAAAGGAGCCATGCAATGCCTGCCAAGACCGATCCCGCCAAGACCGACGCCGCGAAAGCCGCAACCGACATGATCAAGGATGCCAGCGAGCGCGTCGAATCCTTTGCCGCCGACACCCAGAAAGCCATGGGCGCCCAGATGGAAAAGCTCTCCAAGGGCTTCGAATCTGCCGCGACGTTCGGCCATGAGAACATGGACGCGGTGATGAAATCCTCCGAGATCGCCACCAAGGCGATGGAAGGCCTGAACGCCGAGATCGCCGATTTCACCAAGAAGTCGTTCGAAGATGGCGTTGCCGCCACCAAAGACTTCGCCTCGGCCAAAAGCGTTGCCGAGCTGATGGAAAAGCAGGCCGATTTTGCCAAGACCTCGATGGACGGCTTCATGAAGCAGGCCGCCAAGGTCAACGAGATGTACATGTCGGCCACGCGCTCGGCCGTCGAGCCGCTGAGCGCCCGTGTGACCGCGGCCACCGACATGCTCAAGGGCATGACGGCCTGAGCCTGACCGCGCGACAGAACTGCGACACGACGCGAAAGGGGGCCTCGGCCCCCTTTTCTCTTTGACGACCGGCCATATATTGGCAGCCCAGATGCAGGAGAGTCGCGTCATCATGACCGTTCAGACCCGCGGCGCCAAAACCGCGACCGCCCGCGACCAATGTCGACGGGCGCACATGCTCTATGCGATGGGAACCCCGCCCGATCAGGGCGATGACCAGGATGCCGATGGCCGCGACGGCGACACGAGCATCCTGACCAAGACCAAGCCGAAGACCCAGCGGCCGCCGCTTTATAAAGTGCTGCTCCTGAACGACGATTACACGCCGATGGAGTTTGTGGTGCACGTGCTGGAGCGGTTTTTCGGCATGAACCACCAGCGCGCCCTGGAATTGATGCTGACGGTTCACCGCAAGGGTTTGGCCGTGGTCGGCGTGTTTTCCTTTGAAATTGCCGAGACCAAAGTCACCCAGGTCATGGATTACGCGCGCCGAAATCAGCATCCGCTGCAATGCACGATGGAAAAAGAGTGACCTGGCGCCGGACCGGTCAGCCTCAACCAGACATGCACAAATTCGCGGCATCCTGGCCGCACCCCTTGATACGGGGCTGACAAAACCGAAGTTTAATGGTGCAATCCTAGCCTAAGCACACCCGGCGCTGACTCGGTGCCGGCGCCTGTCGCCGGCAACTGAATGGGAGCACGCGATGCCATCGTTTTCGAAGTCTCTCGAGGCTGCCATCCACAATGCGTTGGCGCTCGCGAACAGCCGCAAGCATGAGCTTGCAACCCTTGAACATCTGCTGCTTGCCTTGATCGACGATGCCGATGCGGCGCGGGTCATGCGGGCCTGCGGTGTGGATTTGGAGGAGCTTCGAAAGACGCTCACCCGGTTCATCGATGAGGAGCTCGATGCGCTGGTCTCGCAGCTTGAAAGCTCCGAAGCCGCGCCGACCACCGGATTTCAGCGCGTCATCCAGCGGGCTGCGATCCATGTTCAAAGCTCTGGCCGGACCGAGGTGTCCGGCGCGAATGTGCTTGTCGCGATCTTTGCCGAGCGTGAGTCGCATGCCGCCTACTTCCTGCAAGAACAAGATATGACCCGCTACGATGCCGTGAATTTCATTTCCCATGGCGTCGCCAAGAACCCAGGCTTCGGTGAACAGCGTTCGGTCCGCGGGGCCGACGAGGAGGTTGAGGAAGTGGCAGCGCCTTCGGGGGATGAAAAGCGGGAAAAAGCGCTCGACAAATACTGTGTGAACCTCAACGACAAGGCCCGCAAAGGCGGCGTCGACCCGCTGATCGGGCGCGCGTTCGAGGTGGAGCGCTGCATTCAGGTTCTGTGCCGGCGGGGCAAGAACAACCCGCTGCTGGTCGGCGACCCGGGCGTGGGCAAGACGGCGATTGCCGAAGGGCTGGCCCGCAAGATCGTCGAGGGTGAGACGCCGCAGATCCTGGCAAAGGCGACGATCTTCTCGCTCGATATGGGCGCGCTTCTGGCCGGCACGCGCTATCGCGGCGATTTCGAAGAACGGCTCAAGGCGGTGGTCAAGGAGCTGGAAGAGCATCCCGATGCGGTGCTCTTCATCGACGAGATCCACACCGTGATCGGCGCTGGCGCCACCTCGGGCGGGGCGATGGATGCCTCCAACCTTCTCAAGCCCGCGCTGCAATCGGGCGATCTGCGCTGCATCGGGTCGACCACCTACAAGGAATACCGCCAGCATTTCGACAAGGACCGCGCGCTCAGCCGTCGGTTCCAGAAGATCGATGTGAATGAGCCGACGGTGGCCGATGCGGTGAAGATCCTGAAGGGTCTCAAGCCCTATTTCGAGGAGCATCACGACATCCGCTACACGGCCGATGCGATCAAATCGGCGGTGGATCTCTCGGCGCGCTACATTCATGACCGCAAGCTGCCCGACAAGGCGATCGACGTGATCGACGAGGCCGGTGCCGCCCAGCATCTCCTGCCCGACAGCAAGCGGCGCAAAACGGTGACGGCCAAGGAGATCGAGGATGTGGTGGCCAAGATCGCCCGCATCCCGCCCAAGAACGTCTCCAAGGACGATGCCGAGGTGCTGCGCACGCTGGAGGCGACGCTCAAGCGGGTCGTCTTTGGCCAGGACAATGCGATCGAGGCGCTCTCATCGGCCATCAAGCTGGCCCGGGCCGGCCTGCGCGAGCCCCAAAAGCCCATCGGCTGCTATCTCTTCGCCGGGCCCACGGGCGTGGGCAAGACCGAGGTGGCCAAGCAGCTTGCCGACAGTCTGGGCGTGGAGCTGCTGCGCTTTGACATGTCCGAATATATGGAAAAGCACGCGGTCAGCCGGCTGATCGGCGCCCCTCCGGGCTATGTCGGGTTCGACCAGGGCGGGCTTCTGACCGACGGGATCGACCAGCACCCGCATTGCGTGCTCCTGCTCGACGAGATCGAAAAGGCGCATCAGGATGTCTACAACATCCTCCTGCAGGTGATGGACCATGGCAAGCTGACCGACCATAACGGCCGGCAGGTCGATTTCCGCAATGTCATCCTGATCATGACCTCGAATGCCGGCGCGCAGGAGCAGGCGCAGGCGGCCATCGGCTTTGGCCGGATGCGGCGTGAGGGCGAGGATATCGCGGCGATCGAAAAGACCTTCAGCCCGGAATTCCGCAACCGTCTGGATGCGGTGATCGGCTTTGCGCCCCTGGGCCGCGAGGTCATCCTGCAGGTGGTCGAGAAATTCGTGCTGCAGCTTGAGGCCCAGCTGATGGACCGCAATGTGCAGATCGAGCTGACCGAACCGGCCGCGGAATGGCTCGCCGAAAAGGGCTATGACGACAAGATGGGCGCGCGGCCGCTGTCGCGGGTCATTCAGGAGCATATTAAGCGCCCGCTGGCCGAAGAGCTGCTGTTCGGCAAGCTGGCCAAGGGCGGGCTGGTCCGGGTCGGCGTGAAGGATGGCGGGCTGGATCTGGAATATCTGCCGCCTGAAAAGCCACGCCTGACCACGGGCAAACCGCCCTTGCTGACGGCCGACTGACCCCCTCCTCGCCGATGAGGATGCCGCTTTCCCTCGCCGCCGGCCTCGTGTCGGCGGCGATGTGCGTTCCGGCCGGCGCAGAAAGCCTGCCAACCCTCGCCTTCCCGGTCGATTGCGGGCTGGGCGAGACCTGTTTCCTGCAAAATCTGGTGGATCGCGATGCCGGACCGGGGCGGCAGGATTTCACCTGCGGTCCGGCAAGCTATGACGGGCATAAGGGCACCGATATCCGGCTTGCCACCCGCGCCGAGATCGAAGAGGGCGTTGCGGTTCTGGCCGCGGCGCCGGGCGTGGTGCGCTCGGTGCGCGACGGCATGGCCGATCGCCGGTTGAACGAGACCCCGGACGTGACGAACCGGGAATGCGGCAATGGGATCATCATCGATCATGCCGAGGGCTGGTCGACCCAGTATTGCCATCTGCGCCAGGGCTCGGTGCGTGTGGCGCCGGGCGAGCGTGTGACCGCCGCCCAGCCGATCGGCGAAATCGGCCTCTCCGGGCACACCGAATTCCCGCATCTGCACCTGACGCTGCGCCGGGGCGACACGGTGATCGACCCCTTCACCGGTGCGCCGATGGACCAGCCCTGCGGCATCACCGACGCGATCGACCCGATGTGGGATGTGATGCTGACCGGCGCGCTGGGAGCCATCATGCTTGCCGGTTTTGCCGACCATCTGCCGCCCTATGAGGCGATCCGCATCGATCCGCCGCTGCCCAACCCATCAACCACCGCGCCGGCGATTCTCCTCTGGATGCATGCGATCAACCTGCGCCAGGGCGATGTGCTGCGCCTTCAGGTCAGGGCGCCGGACGGATCGGTGTTCGTCACTGATGAGTTCATTTTGGAGCGGGACCGCGCGGCCCAGTATCGCGCAGCCGGGCGCCGCCTGACATCGGCCGCCTGGCAGCAGGGCGTCTGGCTGGGAACCACCGAGCTTTGGCGCAACGAGCGGCTGATCGACCGGGTTGTGCAACGGTTGGTGGTTGAGTGACCAAGTTGCGTGACGCTGAGCGCCGCTCTCACCGCTCGGTGAATTTGAGCTCGATCCGGCGGTTGCGCTGCAGGGCATCGTCACTTGTGCCGGTGTCGATGGGCCGGTACTCGCCAAACCCGTTGGCCGACAGCCGCTGCGGCGCGATCTCTTCGTTGTTGATGAGGTAGAGCACGACCGACAGCGCCCGCGCCTGGCTGAGCTGCCAATTGGCGAAGGCATCGCCAGTGATGTCGGTATGGCCGTCCACCCGCAGGATCCAGTCGACACCCTCGGGAATGCGCGTCTGGACCTGGCGGATCACGCTGGCCACCTGGGCGATCTGACCCTGGCCTTCGGGCGAAAGATCGGCCGAACCACGCTCAAACAGCACCGAGCTGTCAAAGACGAACCGGTCGCCATCGGTGCGGATGCCCTCGACATCGCTCAGGATCTCGGCGGTGCTGGCGAGAAAATCCGACCTGGCGCGGCGCAGATCCCGCTCCTCTTCCCGGGTCAGTGCCACCAGATCGGCCTCCAGCTGCCTGGACCGCGCCGCCTCGGCCGCGACCTGCGCGAGGGCGGTGTTGAGCCGGGTGCCCAGCGCGCTGACCTGCACCTGTGCGGCAAAATCCTTGGCCTCATAGGCATCCAGCACCGATTGCAGCGAGGCAAGCTGATTTCGCAGCTCGGCGATCTGCTGATTGAGGAGCGCCAGTCGCCGCCGGTCCTCGGCCGAAACCGCGCGTTCCTGCGCCAGCACCTCATTGGCCTGTGCCAGGAGGGCGCGCTGACGCTCCAGCTCGCTCAGATCATCGGCCCGCGCGGTCGAAGCCTGGGTCTGCGCGGCCTCGGCGGCGGCCAAAAGCTCCAGCGTCTCCTCGGCGCGGCGCCGCTCCTCCTCCAGCGCCAGCGTCATGGCAAGCTGCTCATCGGTTGCCGCTGCCAGCCGGGCACGCAAGGCCTCGGCCGCAGCAAGCTCGGCGGCGCGCAACGCTTCGGCATCGGTGAGCTTGCCGGTCAGATCGCTGATCTGCGCCTCGGCCGCCTCGAACCGCGCCAGCAGCGCCTCGGCCTGGGCGGCCTGTGCAATGCGCGCCCGCTCGGCTTCGGTCAGCTGCGCGGTGAGATCGACAATCGCCTGCTCGCGCGCCGTGGCACGTGCCGAGACATCGGCCAGATCGGTCTCGGTCGACCCGAGGGTCTGGCGCAACACGGCCAGCGCCTGGTCGCGCTCGGCCAGCGTCCGACGCAGATCGGCCAAAAGCCGGTCGCGCTCCTCCAACGCTGCGTCGCGTTCGGCCAGCAGCGTCTGGGCGTCGCTCACCTCGGTGTCGCGGGCCGAAAGCGCCGCCCGCAGCTCGGCCAGGGCCGCATCGCGCTCGGTCAGTGCCTGCCGTGCCTGGACCAGTGCTGCGTCGCGCTCGGCCAGGGCCGCATCGCGTTCGGCCAGCGTTTTCTGCACATCGCCCAGCACAGTGCTGTCCGCATCGATCTGCGCCTCAGCCGCGGCGAGCGCCGCATCGCGCTCTGCCATGGCCTTGAGAGCCGCATCGAGCGCCGCGTCCCGCTCGGCCAGCAGGGTGGCGCGCTCTTCAAGCGCCCGACGCAGATCGGCCAGCAGGGTTTCGCGCTCAGCCAGATCGCGCCGCAGCGCCTCGGCCTCGCTGTCGCGTGTGCTCAGGGTTGCCTGAGACGCGTCGAGCCGGCCCTGCAGATCCGCAAGCCGATCCTGCAGGGCAGTGATGTCCGCCTCGCGCTCGGCCAGTGCCGCGCGGGCCGCGGCCAGCGCATTTGCCTGCGCGGTGCCGTCCTGGGTGGCATCGGTGAGCTGCGCTTCAAGCGTCGCAATGCGCGTGCGCAACCCGGCCGCGTCCTGGTCCTGCTGTGCCAGACGCTGCTGTGCGGCGCTCAGCTCCGCCCGTGTCGTCGACAGCGCGGCATCCTGCGTCGCGAGGCGCTGCTGAAGCTCTGCAATCGAGGCGTCGCGGGCCTGCAGATCCGCATTCCGACCGGCAAGCTCGCGCAGCGCATCGCCAAGCACCCGCTCGCGCTCGGCAAGGCGCCGTTCGGCATCCGCAACCATCGCCTCGCGCCGCTCAAGCTCCTCCTGACTGTCCAAAAGCGCCAGATCGCGCTCGGAGATCGTGTCGCGCGCCAGGGCCGCCTCATCGCGCAGGGTCTGGATCAGCGCCTCCATCGCGGCGCGCTGGGCGGCGGCCAGGCGGGCGGCCTCATCGGCGGCATCGACCTCGTTGCGAAGCTGGGCGATGGCAAGCTGCAGCGCTTCCTTCGCCTCGACCTCGCGCGCGATCTCGGCCTCCAGCGCGGCGGCCGAATTTGCGGCTTCGGCCGAGGCAGCCGCTTCGGCACGCGTCGTGGCCAGGGCGGCGTCAAGCTCGCGGTTGCGGGCCAAAAGCCCGGCCAGCTGGGTTTCAAGCGTGCCGGCCTGGGCAATCGCTGCATCCCGCGCCGCCAGGGCGGCATCGCGTTCCTCGGCCAGGGCATCGCGCTCGGAGGTCAGGGCATCGCGCTGGCCCGTCAGGCTGTCGATCATCAGCGCCTGCTGGCCCACAAGGCTTTGCGTGTCGGCCAGATTTGCGGTTGCCACCTGCAACTCACCGTCCAGCCGGTCGGCGCGGTCGCGCTCCAGCCCCAGCTCATCGGTCAGGCTCAGCACCTCGGCGGTGAGCCGGTCAAGCTCGGTTTCCTGCCCGGTGATCGTCTCGCGCAGCATGAATTGCACGACCATGAAGATCGACAAAAGGAACATCAGCACGAGCAGGAGTGCTGTCAGCGCATCGACAAAGCCCGGCCAGGCATTTGCTTCGAACCGAGAGGAGCGCGACGAGAGCGCCATCGGTCAGCGCCGCGCCTGGCTGTTCAACGCCTCGGCAATGGTGCGGGTCAGCGTGTTGAGCTCGGTGCGCAGCTCTGAGACGGATTCCTGCCGTCCCGCCGACATCTCCTCCAACAGGCGCAAAAGCTGAACGTCGATATTGCGCAACCGCATCCGGGTTTCGCTGTCGAGCCCGCTGAACTCCTCCCCCGCGGGGGTGGAGAGCTTCTTGGCCAGATCCTCCTGCGAGGCGGCGATCCGCTCCAAAACCGGCAGCGCAAGCTCGCTGCCCGGGCCGCCGGCGCGCGGCCGGCCCATCCGCTCAGTCATCGTCGAGATGCTTTCTGCAAGGGCTGCCAGCCGATCGTCGCTGTCCGAGCGCTTTTCCTCGATGCGCACGAACATCTCCTGCAGGTTTTCAAGCTGCCGGGCGTTCTGCTCCATGATCATCAGCGCGGCACTGTCGCTGCCCGGGCTGTCGCCATCGCCCAAAGGTGCGCCGATGCGGGTGATCGAGGAGAGCCATTCCTCAAGCTCGCGAAAAAACCGGTTCTGGCCATGCCCGGTGAAGAGATCGAGCAGCCCGATCACCAGCGAGCCGGCCAGCCCGACCAGCGAGGAGGAAAAGGCCGTGCCGATCCCCTCAAGCTGGTCTTCCAGCCCGTTCATCAGCCGCCCGAACATCTCAACCGCGCTTTCGCCCTCGCCCGGTTCCAGCGACTGGATCATCGCGACAACGCCCGGCACGGTTCGCGCCAGGCCCCAGAACGTGCCGAGCAGGCCCAGAAAGATCAGCACATTGATGATGTAGCGGTTGATGTCGCGCGCCTCGTCGAGACGTGTTGCGACGGAATCGAGGATCGAGCGGGTGGAGGTCGGGTTGAGAAGCTTGCGCGCATCCTTGCCGCGCAAGAGCGCCGAGAGCGAGGCGAGAAGCCGCGGCGCGCGGGTAAATTCATGCCCCGGCCGGTCGAGCGCAAAGCCCTCGATCCAGCTCACCGCCGAGGAGAGCTGAAAGACCTGCCAGAAGGTTGCCAACACCCCGATCACAAAGACCGAGGCGATGAAGGCGGTCAGCGCAAGATTGGCCTCAAAGACCGTGCGCACCGGCACATAGATCGCGGCCACTCCGCCGCCGACCGCAAGCAGCACCAGAACCATGGCCATGATCTGACGGATCGGTTGCGAGAAGCGGGGATCCGTCTCCCGATCCAACACCAGACTGCGCGCCATGTCCCATCCTTCGTGGGGCCACACCTGTCCGGTGCGACCGTTGCCGTCTCGTTACACACGCTTTGCCGACTTGTGGCAATAGACGCAGATCCGGCCTGCGAACAATTGCGATTTCACGTTTTTGCACCGATATGAGGCGTGTTGTAGCGAAGGAGGCACGAATGCCCTTCGACCTGCCCGCCGATTGGACATTGGGCGCATCCGGCACGGCCGTGATCGTCGGCGTGGTCTTCGTTCTGCTGCTGATCGGGCTGATGGTCAAATCCGTGCCCCAGGCCGAGGAATGGACGGTTGAGCGCTTCGGGCGCTACACGCGCACCCTGGGGCCGGGCCTCAACTTCGTAATCCCGGTCTTTGACCGGATCGGACAGCGGCTCAACATGATGGAGACGGTGCTCGACATCGAGGGCCAGGAGGTGATCACCCGAGACAATGCCATGGTGCGCGCCGATGCGGTGGCGTTCTACCAGGTCGTGGACGCGGCCGCCGCGGCCTATGAGGTGCGCGATCTGCAGCGGGCCCTGTCGAACCTGTCGATGACGAATATCCGCACCGTGCTGGGCTCGATGGATCTCGACGACGTCCTGTCGAACCGCGACGTGATTAACACCCGGCTTTTGAGCGTGATCGACGATGCCTCCACGCCCTGGGGGGTGAAGGTCACGCGGGTCGAGATCAAGGATCTAGCGCCGCCCCCCGACATCACCGAGGCAATGGCGCGGCAGATGAAGGCGGAACGCGACAAGCGCGCCGACATTCTTCAGGCCGAGGGTGAAAAGCAGGCGGCGATCCTGAAGGCCGAGGGGGTCAAGGAAAGCCTGATCCGCGAGGCCGAGGGCCGGCGCGAGGCCGCCTTTCGCGATGCCGAAGCGCGCGAGCGTGAGGCGGAGGCCGAAGCGCGGGCCACCGAGATGGTCTCGGCCGCGATTGCCAAGGGCGATGTGCAGGCGGTGAACTATTTCGTGGCGCAGAAATACACCGAAGCGTTGGCCTCGATCGCGGCGGCGCCGAACGCGAAAACCGTGCTGATGCCGCTGGAGGCCGCCTCGGTCATCGGCGCGGTGGGCGGCATTGCCGAGCTTGCGCGCGCGGCGGCCGGTCCGTCGGAGAAGCGCTAGCCAATGGCGCTGTTCGAGGCCATGTCCGGCATGTCGCCCTGGATCTGGGTCGCGCTGGGCGTCGCCCTCATCGCCCTTGAAATGCTCATTGCCGGGTTCATCGTCGTCTGGCCCGGGCTGGCGGCCCTGGCCATGGGGGCGCTCTTATGGGCCGCACCGGGGATGGCCGGCGAAACGCAGATCGCACTGTTTGCTGTGCTTGCCCTTGCCATCACGCTTGTCGGGCGCTGGGCACGCGGGCGCCTTGGCGCGACGCCGCAGGACGGCCCAGCGCTCAACAGCCGGGCGATGCGGCTTGTTGGCCGGCAGGCAACCGTGCTCGACGCCGATGGCGACCGGGTCCGCATCGAGATCGACGGCGTTCCCTGGTCGGCCCGGATGGTCGGCGCGACCCGGCCCACCACCGGCGCTGCCGTCACCGTCACCCGTGCGGAGGGCATGGTGCTGATGGTCGAGACCAGCGACGGGTGACCCCGCCGCCTCCACCGCCACGCCCACGCCACCGCCTGCGCGCCGATGCGGCGCGGCACCACCATCCAACCGAAATCACGGGTTTGGGGGCGCCCCTTGCGCCGGACCCGGCAGCCTTTCATACTGGCCCTTGGGGTGAGGCGAGACCGAAGGGGACGGCAATGCTTCCGTGGCGGCGAACGATCGGAGCGGGCGCGTTTTTGCTTGCGGGACTCGGTGCCTTTTCCGGCATCTTTTTGGCGCCAGGCACCGCGCAGGCACAGGATGCATGCTCGATCTATACGGTGGTGCGGGGCGACACGCTGCGCGAGATCGCCGAGACGGCGTTTGGCGACGGTGCGCGGTTCCGCGAAATCTATTCGATCAACCGTCAGGTCATCGGCGGATCGCCCAACCGCATCGAGATCGGCATCGAGCTGCGGCTGCCCTGTGCGGATGGCAGCCTGCCCGGCGACAGGCCGGCCTCGGCCACCACCACGGCGATCCGTCCACCAGCGCCGGCCGATCCGCAACCGTCCGAGCCTGCACCCGTCGCACCCACAGCACCAACGGCGCCCAATCCCGCGCCCGCCGCGCCGCCGCTGGTTGACGACGGAACCCTGCACATCCTTACGACCGGCACAACGCCGCCCTTTGCCGATGCCCGTCAGCCCGGCCTGGGCCTCTTTGCCGAGCTGATTGTGCGGGCGCTGGAAACCGGCGCGCCGGGCCAGCCCTTTCGGATCCAGCTATTGCCTGATGCGGCCACGATCCTTGCGGCCAGCGAGACCGCCTCGGCGCTGTCCTTTCCCTGGTTCCGCCCGGATTGCGGCGTGGCGAACCTGAGCTCGGCCACAACAGCGCAGCTTTGCCGGGATTACGTGTTCAGCGGGCCGATCCACAGCCTTGATGTCGCGGTCTTCGTTGAGCCGGGATCGCCGCTTGTGGCCGCGCAATCGCCCGGCGATTTTTCCGGGGCGCGGATCTGCGTGCCGCGCAGCTATCTCGGCCCGGAAGGGCGAGAGACCGGGCTGCTGCCGCGCTCGGCAAACCTGTTGGACGGACGCAATATGGCGGCCTGCACCAGCGCGCTGAGCGAGGGCACGGTCGATGCAATTCTGGCCAATCGCGACATGATTGCCACCGCCGGCCTGCCCCTGGCCGCCACCTTGGCCACCGAAGCGCAGATCGTGATCGCCGCGCTGCGCCGCGACACGCGGGCCGTGTCGGCGCTGACGGTGCTTGAGGATGCGATCGCCGATCTCACCGAAGGGGCGGAATGGTCGAGCATCGTCGCCGCTCAGATTGCCGTGCATCGGCGCCGGGTGGGCCTGGGCCTCTGACCCGCCGCGCTATGGCCGGGGCGGTGCGACGATCTGCGCCAGCGCGGTGAGCTCGGCATCCTCGATGCCAAGCGCGCGCAGCTCTGCCAGGGTTGCGTGGAGATAGGCCCGGTTGCTTCCGGCCGGGCCCGAGGCGCGGGCGATGATCTCGGCCTTGCCCTGCAGATCGAGCCCGCCGCGGAACTGCGGATGCGCGGGATCGGCAACATAGGTGACCGCCTGAACCTGCGCCCCATTGGACAATTCCACCGGAAGCGTGGCCTCGCGATAGGCATAGGACACAAGCTCACGCGCGCGCAGATAGTCCAGCGCCTCGGCTGCGGAGCTGGCCGAGACGCGGAACGCGATGCCCTGGCAGGCCGCGCCGGCCTCCGCTGCAAGGGCCAGGACCAGTCCCGGCGCATCGGGCGTGCCGCGATAATGGATCGAGGCCAGGCAGAACCGGCGCGCATAGCCCGACAGCGTGGCGATCGCCCGATCCTCGAAGGCAAATCCGGGCCGCCACATCAGCGATCCGTAGCCAAACACCCAAATGTCCTGTGACATGCCGCCTCGATCCCCGCCTCGCATCGGTATAGGATCGCAAGCGTCGGGCCAAGAAGGAACAACATGCAACGATTTCGTGTGCTTGTGACGGTCACTGTCCTGTTTTCATTGGGGTGGAGCGGCTGGTGGTTTTTTGCGGCGACCGCCAAGGAACGCGCGCTGACCGGCTGGCTGGCCAACCGCGCGACGCAGGGATGGACGGCCGAGACGCGCAGCCTGCATGTAACCGGCTTTCCGTCCCGGCTGGACACGGTGATCGAGGGTCTTGCCCTTGCCGACCCGGCCCGCGGATGGGGATGGGAGAGCGCGGAGTTCCAGATCCTGGCCCTGGCCTATCAGCCCAACCATATCATCGCCGCCTGGCCCGGACAGCACCGGCTGTCATGGCCGGCCACGCTCGCCGCGCGCTGGCCGCCGATGCTGCGCGCCGCCCTGCCGCCCGACCGGCTTGGCACCGCGGCCTCGCTCTCGGCCGAGCGTTGGCGCGGGTCGGTGGTGTTCGCGCCCGGGCTCGATCTCACGCTTGACCGGCTGCAAACCGAAATCGCGCAGATGCAGATTGCGGGAGAGGCCGGCTGGGCATTGCAGCTCGACGAAATGCGCCTGGCGGCCCGGCGTGCGCTGGAGGCCGATCCTGGCGCCCACCGCTACGATCTTTTCGCGGAGGTCTCGAAGGCGCAACTGACCCCGGCGCCCGGCCCCGCGCCCGCCTCGATGCCGGCGCTGGACATGCTGCGGATCTCGGCCCAGGCGACCCTCGATGCGCCGATTGACCGGCATATGGTCCGACGACGCCCGTCGGCATTGCGCGAGATGACCCTTGAGGGCGCAACCCTGCGGTTTGGCGAGGTCGAGATTGCAGCCACCGGCGCGCTGACGGTCGATGCGACCGGCATCCCGGAAGGGCGGTTTGATCTGCAGATCCGCAATTGGCGCATGGCGCTCGACCTTGCGGTTGCGCAGGGGGTTCTGGATCCGGAGCTGCGCGGGCGGCTTGAAAGCGGTCTGGCGGTGCTGGCGGTTGTGTCCGGCGGCGACGGTCTGCGCGTCCCGCTCATCCTTTCGGGCGGTCGCGTGGCCCTTGGGCCGATCCCGATCGGGCAGGCGCCGCGTTTCCCGTCGCCGCTGCCGGCAGCGCTGCCCGGCGCCGATCAGCCCTGACCGCGGCCGAACTCCGAGGGTCGGTTACCGGCAATATCCGTGCCGCCGGACCGCGGCGTCGAAATGGAAATGATCGCGATGCCAGCGATCCGCGGCCGGCCCCAGCACGGTGCCGAAAAGCCGGCAGGCCCCGCTGTGAAGCCGGCGCAAAAACGCGCCCTGGGTCGTGTCTTTCCAACCCGCCAGCACAGTGACCAGCCGGCCATCGGCAAGACGAAACCCCGATATATCAACGGCATTGCCGGTGGCATGCTCGGACAGCCGCGCGCCGGGGCGGCTGTTGCGCGTCCGGCAGCTGTAGGAGGCCGCGACGGTCAGCCCGGTCAGATCGCTGCCCAAAAGCTCGCGGCTGGCGGGGCGGGCGCTGGTTTCGATCCAATCGGCAAAGCTGCGGGCAAGCGCGCAATTGGCAAGGACCGGCTGGCTGAGCCGGATGCCGATGACCGAGGTCAGCCGGACAGGCTCGGCAATCCCGCAACCGGGCCGGGTCGCGGTGACCGGCGGCGGGCGCGTTCCGGCCAGCCGGGGATCGCTGCAAAGGCCGCCCTCGGTCGTGCGGCGCCCCGGCGCAGGGGGTGTCGGCGATGCAGGGGTCGCGGCCCGGGGCAGGTTTTGTCGACGCGGGGTGCGCAGCCCGGCCGGTCTGGGCTGAGGCCGTCGGGCAACCCGCACCTGAGGCGTGGCGCCGACCAGCACGGTCGACCAGTTTGGGCTGCTTTCCGGGCCCGCGTGCCAGGGGCTGTCGCTTGGCAGGCTCGCGATCAGTGCCGGGCGCTGCCGACCAGCCAAGGAAAACTGCGCAGCGTCAAAGCGCGCCTCCGCTGGCAGCGCGTCCTCGGGGGATGCAGCCATGAAGGGCAGCTTGGAGGTCAGCAAAGCGCTTTTGGTGGCGGGAATGGCAGAGCGCGGCGTCGTCGAGTGAGGCGTCGTCTGGCGCGGTAGGGCAGGGTCGGGCCCAGCAAGGTCGGGCCGAGCAAGGTCGGGCCCAGCAGGATCGGGCATAGTCTGGCGGTCCGGCACCGTCTCGGTCGCCGTTTCGGTCGCCGTTTCGGTCGCCGTGTCTGACTCGGTCACGGTCACGGTCACGGCCTCGGATTTGGGGCTCCGTGCCGGCCGCGGCCGCGGCCGCTGGTCCTGCAGCCCGGGCCGGGCAACGATCGCTTCTGCCGGTGCGGCGGGCAGGGGCGGTCGGGCGGCCAGGTCCTCGGGCTGCGACACGCGCGACGGGCGCAACGGGTGCGGCGGGCGCGGCGGGTCTGTCTCCGGGCGTCGCGGCGGCGCGGGCGCCTCTGCCGGGTTTGGCGCGGCGTTCGGGGCCGTCGGCAGCGCCTCGGACGGAGATGCGGCACGGATCGATGCCGGGCGCCGCGGCGGCGGGGCCATACGGGCAAGAGCGTTTCGTGCCGGCGCGGGCGACGCGGCGCTGTCTCGGCTGCCGGGCGCCGGTGTTGCGAGGCCCGGATCCCCGACCGTCAGATCGCCGGGCCGGCGTTCGGGCGCCGCTGACTGTCGCGGCGCTGTGGGCTCGGTTTCGAGCGCCGGAGCTGCTGGGGTTTGCGTGGGCGCTGCGGTCTCTGGCACGCCGTCAGCCGCCGACGGAGTGTCCTGCGGCCCATCGATGGCTGCCCGAATGGCATCGGGCAGCGCGGCCGGGGCGGGCAGGCGGGCAGGGTCCGATGCGGCCGGGTCGCTGTCTTGCGCAGGCTGGGCGGGCCGCACGGGCTGTTCAGGTTGGACGGGCTGTTCAGGTCGGACAGGCTCGGCAGGTTGGACGGGCTGGGTAGCTTGGGGTTGCTGAGCCGGCCCGGCGGGCTGGGATTGCGATGGCGCGGTCTCAGGCGCTGGCAGCGGCGTGACCGTCATTTCCGCCCGGGCGGCCTGAAGCGGCCATCCAAGCAGGACGGCGCCGGCCAGCGCAAAAGACACAGGCCATCGGCGGGCCGATCCACGGCTGCCGCCCTGGCCGATCATGCCTCGCTTCCGCGCTGGGCGGCGCGGCCGAAATCCGGGGCGGCGGTGTCCTGCCCGGCCTCGATGATGCCGCGTCGGATCGCCCGCGTGCGGGTGAAATAGGCGTGAAGCTGCGCCCCGTCCCCGGTGCGGATGGCGCGTTGCAGGGCAAAGAGCTCTTCGGTGAAGCGGCCCAGGATCTCCAGCGTCGCCTCGCGATTGGTCAGGAACACATCGCGCCACATCGTGGGGTCTGAGGCCGCGATCCGGGTGAAATCGCGAAAGCCCGCGGCGGAGTACTTCACCACCTCGTTCTTGGTCACGCGCCGCATGTCATCGGCCACGCCGACCATGGTGTAGGCGATCAGATGCGGCGCATGTGAGGTCACGGCAAGCACCAGATCGTGGCGGGCTGCCTCCATCTCCTCGGTCAGCGCGCCCAGGCTGCGCCAGAACCCCGCAAGCCGGTCGACGGCCTCGCCGTCGCAGCCCTCAAGCGGGGTGAGGATGCACCAGCGATTGTCAAAAAGCTCGGCAAAGCCCGAATCGGGCCCGGAATGCTCGGTCCCGGCCAGGGGATGGGCGGGGATGAAATGGACCTCGTCGGGCAGGAGCGGCGCAACGGCCTCGACCACCGCGGTCTTGACCGAGCCCACATCGCTGAGCGTGGTGCCGGGGGCGAGCGCCGGCGCGATCTCGGCCATCACCTGGGCCATGGCGCCGATGGGCACGCAGAGCACCACCAGATCGGCGCCGGCGACCGCCTCGGCGGCCGTATCGGTCACCTCGCAGAGATCCAGTGCGCGCGCCCTGTCCCGGGTCGATGCCGAGCGGGCCGTGCCGGTGATGCGCCCGTCAAACCCCGCCCGGCGCAGCGCGTGGCAGATCGATGAGGCGATCAGCCCCAGCCCGATCAGCGCGACATGCCGGAACTGGGCGGGCCCATGGCTCACGAGGCTGAACCGGCCGCAGCGGTGGCAGGTGCGGCGCGAAACGCCTGCACGGCCTGGGCAACGCGCTGGCAGGCCGCCTCGTCGCCCACCGTGATGCGCAGCGCCTGCGGCAGGCCATAGCCGGCCATCCCCCGCACGATGATGCCGGCGGCGCGCAGGGCGGCATCGCAGGCCCGTGCCTCCTCGGCATCGGCCAGCCGGGCGAGCACGAAATTGCCCTCGGAGGGGTCCGACGCCACGCCGGCCTCGGCCAGCGCATCTGCCAGCCAGCCGCGCCAGCGGGCGTTTTCGGCCACGCAACGTGCCACCCAGTCGGTGTCCTCGATGGCCGCCTGGGCCGCGGCAAGCCCGGGCAGCGAGACATTGAACGGCCCGCGCATGCGCTGCAGCACCGCGATGACATGCCCGGGCGCATAGGCCCAACCGACCCGCAGCGCGGCAATCCCGTGGATCTTTGAGAAGGTGCGCAGCATCACCACATTGTCGCGCGCCTCGACCAGGGCTGCGCCGCCATCATAGCCCGCCACATACTCGGCATAGGCCGAATCGAGCACCAACAGGGCCGCGGGGGGCAGGCTGGCGGCAAGCTCGGCGACCTCCTCGGGCGGCACCATGGTGCCGGTGGGGTTGTTGGGATTGGCCAGAAAGACCAGCCGCGTGCGCTCGGTACAGGCCGCGCGCATCGCGCCCAGATCGGCCCGGCGCGCATCCTCGGGCACCGAAACCGGCGTTGCCCCCGCGGTGCGGGCCGAAATCGAATACATCGCAAAGCCATGCGCGCTGTGCACAACCTCGTCGCCCGGCCCGGCATAGGCATGGCACAACAGCGAGATCAGCTCATCCGAGCCTGCGCCGCCGACGATATGCGCAGGGTCAAGGCCGTAGACGCCGGCAATCGCTGCGCGCAGCGCGTCCTGCCCGCCATCGGGGTAAAGCGCAAGATCGCCCGCCGCGGCACGGAACGCCTCGATGGCCCGGGGCGACGGTCCGGCGGGGTTTTCGTTCGAGGAGAGCTTCAGCACCGACGCAAGGCCCGACAGGGCGCTGTCGCCGCCCTGATAGGGGGCAACCTGAAGCACACCGGGTTGCGGCCGGATCAGGGGATGATCTGTGGTCATGGCACCCTCGCAAGAACCTTTCAGGCGGTGTAGCTTCCCGCGCGCCGGAAGGAAAGTGCAGGGCGCGGGGGGCGCGGATCACCAGCGCCGGCCGGGCGGGCCAACATCGACATGGGTGAACCCGGCATAGCGGCCGATGCCATGGGCGCGCATGATCTCGGCCAGTCGGGCGGTCGCCGCATGGCTGAGCCCGGTGAGCGAGATATCGGCCGCCCGGCCGCGAATATGCTGGGAGTGAAAGGCCGCGCCCTCGATGCCGCGATTGCGCCGCGCGGTCCGATAGCCCGAGGTCAGCGTGATGCGGACCGGGAAATCGGCACGAATCGTGGCATGGGTCTGCATGGCCGAGAGCAGATCGAAAAGCCGCGGGTCCATCCAGATCGCCGCATCGCCGTCGCGCCAGTCGCGAAACGCCCAGCACAGGCGGGAATGCCCGGCCTCATCAAGCTGACCGTCGCGGCG
>JBCBKN010000028.1:0-19518 GCA_038521775.1 Pseudomonadota bacterium
CATAAAGATACCGGCCCATGGGCGTGTATTCCAGCACCACCCACATCACCAGCGTGATCGCAATCAGGTAGAACCCGGTGATCGGCAGGCCGAAGACGAAGGTTGTGGAGATGTCGTAAAACCCCTCGGGCAGCACACCGACCATCTGCCGCCCGCCGGTGTGCCAGAGCGCCAGGGCATAGAGCACCGTGCCCGTGCCCAGCGTCGCGATGAAGCTGTCGATGCGCGCCACCTCGACCAAAAGCCCGTTCAGAAACCCGGTGAACGCGCCCAGCACCAGCACCACCACGACCGCCAGCGGCCAGGGCAGGCCCAGCATGGTTTGAAGCGAGATCGCCAGGATGTGCCACAGCACGATGCCATAGCCCACCGTGAGGTCGATGCGCCCGGCGGCCATGGGGATCATCGCACCGAGGCTTAAAAGCGCGATGATCGCCTTGTCAGAGATGATCGCGCGCATGTTGAGCATGGTGGGGAAGGTGTCCGGCAGCAGCACCGAGAAAAGCAGGATCAGCAGCGCAAGCAGGATCACCAGCCCGTAGGAGGGCAGAAACCGCAACAGCCGCCGCACCGGGCTCATGCCGCGAAGCTCGGCCTTCGTGGGCTCGAGGGCGCCGCTTTCAAGCGACTGCACGGCCGGTATCCTTCGCTGTGTCGACATTGCTGGCCGAGGCCGCCTGGATCAGGTTTTCGGTCGACAGGCGCGTGCCCGACAGCTCATCCACGATCCGGCCCTGGCTGAAGACGACGGCACGGTGGCAGATGGTGGCGATCTCCTCAAAATCGGTCGAGACGAGCAGAATGCCCACCCCCTCGCCGACCGCACGGTTCAAGAGGGCATAGATCTCGGCCTTGGCGCCGACATCGACGCCGGCGGTGGGGTCCTCGCAGACCAAGAGCCGGCGCTTGGTGGCCAGCCAGCGCCCCAGCACCACCTTTTGCTGATTGCCGCCGGAGAGGGCTTCGATGGCAAGCGAGGGGTCGTTGGGCGACAGACCCAAATCGGCGCCGATGCCGGCGGCCTGGCGCGCCTCGGTGCGCGGCGAAAGCAGGTTCATCAGGCGGCGCCCCACCCCGTCGGGGTTCAAAAACGTGTTCTCGCGGATCGAGAGGCTCATCGCGACGGATTCCTCGGTGCGGTCCCGCGCCACCAGGCCGATGCCGGCGCGCATCGCGGTTTCAGGCGCGCGCAGGTCCGGCACCGCGCCGTCCAGCGTCACCCGGCCCGAATGCGACTCAACCCCGAACAGCGCCCGCGACATCGCCTCATGCCCCGCGCCGCGCAGCCCGACCAGACCGACAATCTCGCCCTGATGCAGCGTGAAATCGAGCGGGCCGATGCGGCCGGCCGAGAACCCCTCCAGTTTCAGAACGGCCGGGCCCAACGCGCAATCGGCCTTCACGGTCTGGCGGGTCTTGCGGCCGACGATCTTTTGGACCAGCTCCTCGGACGTGGTGTGTTCGATGCTGCGCACGCCCACCATCACGCCGTCGCGCAGCACCGCCACCCGATCGGCGATGCGGAAGATCTCGTCGAGCCGGTGGCTGACATAGATCATCCCGACCCCGCGCGCGCGCAGCGGCCGGAGGGCTGCAAAGAGCCGGTCGACCTCATCGGCAGGCAGCGAGGCTGTGGGCTCGTCAAGCACCAGAAACTCGCTGTCCACCGCCAGGGCACGCGCGATCGCCACCAGCGATTTTTCGGTGCGCGACAGATCCTCCACCCGCATGGTGGGGTCGAAATCGCAATCGACCCGGGCCAGCGCCTGGCGGGCGAAAGCCTCGACCTTGCCCCACTGAATCACCCCGCCACTGCGCTTGAACCCCAGCGCCAGCGCGATGTTCTCGGCCACGCTCATCCATTCGATCAGCCCCAGATCCTGGTGGATGAAGGCGACCTTCTGGCTTTCGCCGAACCCCGCGGGCCGGTGGCGATAGGGCGCGCCATCGATCAGCACGCGCCCGGCATCGGGGCTGTGAATGCCGCCCAACACCTTGATCAGGGTCGATTTTCCGGCGCCGTTCTCGCCCAGCAAAGCCAGGATTTCGCCGCGCGCCACGGCCAGCGACACATCGTGCAGCGCATAGGTGCCGCCGAAATGCTTGTCGATACCGTCGAAAAACAGGCCCTGATGTTGGCGCTGCGGCATGCATCCTCCCTTGCCACGGCTCCGCCCTCTTCGTAGCGTTACCCGTAACGGTTCTAGACTTCGACCCACACAAAGGCTCTGTCAAGCACAAAGTTACCGGTAACGTAGATCTCCTGATGACAGAAAAACCCGTCCGGACCGGCAAGGTCAGCCTGGCCGAAGTGGCGCGCGCCGCGGGCGTGTCGAAAATGACGGCCAGCCGCGTTCTGCGGGGCGAGGGCGGGTATTCCGACAAGACCCGCGACAAGGTGATGGCCAAGGTCGATCTCTTGGGCTATCTGCCCAACCGCCTGGCCACCGCCTTTGCCGGCGGCACGACGTCGACCTTTGTGGGCGTGTCGATCCCCGATCTGGGCAATGAGGTCTTTGCGCAGGTGCTGGAAGGGATCGACCGCAAGCTGGGCAGTTTCGGCTATCAGACCGTGCTGGGCCTCACTCAGCACACCGCCGAGGAGGAGGAGAGCTGGATCCGCACGGTGCTTTCCTGGCAGCCGGCCGGGCTGATCATCACCGGCCGCTCGCATGCGCCCAACGCGATCGATCTGCTCAAGAATGCCGGGCTGCCGGTGGTCGAGATCTGGGATCTCAATTCCAGCCCGCTCGACACCTCCGTTGGCATCAACCATTACGACAGCGGGTTCGAGATGGGCCGGTATCTGAGCGGTCTGGGCTATCGCGCGCTGGGCTATGTGGGAACCTGGCACAACACGGCCAATGCGGCCTCCGCACGGCTCGACGGGTTCTGCAAGGCGGTTCTCGATGGCGGCGGCACGGTCGAGCGGCAGTTCTGCCTGAACGACACCGCCAGTTACTATCCGGGCTATTATGGCACCGAACAGCTCCTCGCCTCGGGCACATCGGTCGAGTGTATCTTCTACCAGAATGACGCCATGGCCTTTGGCGGGCTGCAATATTGCCGGTCGATCGGGCTTGAGGCGCCGGCCGATATCGGCATTGCAGGCTGGGGCGACATGCCCATCGCCGCGGTGCTGCCGGCGCGGCTGACCTCGATCCATGTGCCGCATATCCGGCTGGGCCAGGTCGCGGCCGAGGCGATGATCGCGCGCCTTTCGGGCGAGCCCTTCGAGACCGCGCGCAATGTCGGATTTCACCTGATCCCGGGATCGAGCGTGCGCCGCGTCGCCGGCTGAGTAGCCGTGTGAGGTCTGTTACCGCAGTTGAGGACTCGGGGTGCAGTCCCGACGGAGACGCCCTTTAAGCCCGCGCCTCCACAGAGTTTTGAGCCAAGCGGGACGCATCTAGAGACGCGCCCCGCCGCCGCGCATACGCGCCCGGCACGCCCAGCAGCGCACGATATTTCGCAACGGTCCTGCGGGAGACGGGCAGCCGGGCCTGGGCCAAAAACGCCGCCAGCGCCTGGTCCGAATAGGGCCTGTGCCGGTCTTCCGTCCTCAGGATCACCGAGAGGCGGCGCAGCGCCTGATCGCGGGTGCGGTCCTCCGCGCCTTCGCTGAGCGGAGGCAGGATGAAGCTGGAGGCGTCCATCACGCCATGCGCGGTCTGGATCCGGCATGCGGCAAGCGCCCGGCTGACCGTGCTGCGATGCAGCCCCAGATCCCGGGCCAGCCCGGCCATGCTCAGCGGCCGGCGGTCCTGGGGCCTGCCGCTGCGCACAAAGCGCGACTGGGCCTGCGCCATGGCCTGACCGATCCGCAGCAGCGTATTTGCGCGCCGTTGCAGGGCCAGCACGAGCTGTGCTGCGCCCTGATAGCACGCCCGGTAATAGGCAAGCGCCGGGCCCTCGGTCTCAACGGCCGCGACCGTGTCGAAAAGCCCGTCATCGGTCAGCAGCGCCGGCAGAGCATCGGGGTTGAGCGCGGCCGTTGCCTGCCCGCCTTGCAGGGAAAACACCAGCTCCGGCGGCCGTGCCGGAGCAAGGGGCGGCGGTTCGGGGATCAGCGGGGCCGGGCTCAGCCCGCGGATTTCGCGCAGCATGTCTTCGGCATCCTCGCGGTCGACGCCGCAGGCGGTTTGGATGCCGGCAATATCGGCACGGGCGACCAGGTCAAGCCGGTCGAGAAGCCGCGCGATCAGCGCGTCATACCGGTTGGCTGCCTGCAATTGCAGGCGAAACGCATCCTTCAGCGACCAGGCAAACACGCCCGCGGGGTCAAGCGCGTCCTGCAGGCGCTCGACCACCCGCGCCAGCATTGCGGGCGCCACATCAAGATCGGCGCAGATCCGGTCGGGCGGGTCGGGCAGAAAGCCACGATCGTCGAGGCAATGGACCAGATCCTCGCCAAGCCGCCGCTCCTGCGGCGAAAGCTTCATCAGCCCGATCTGGCGCCGGATGCCCTCACGCGGCGATGCCTGGGCAACCACCGGGGGAAGATCGGGCCGCCCCAGGCCGCCGGTCGCGGCGAACCGCAGGAAGGGGTTGCGCCTGGCCTCCGCGCGCAGCGCCTCGGCAAGACGCTCCGGCCCCTTTTGCAGCACATCCAACGACAGATGCATCTGACGCGAGAGGCTCAGCCTTTGGGAGTGGCGCTGCGAGAGACCGGGCTGCTGGGTTTGTGTCATTCATGTCGCCGCCGGCGCCTGCATGCGCCAATGCACAGGGTGCGCAACCGGGTTGCCGCGGTCAAGCCGCGGATCGCGCGCCGCAGCGGCCTTTGCGGCCTGCGCGGCCAGATTGGCACGCGTGTTGCTTGAATGGGCAGCATGGGAGGATCTGACGTGTCGAAGGTCGGGATCATCGCCAATCCGGTATCGGCCCGCGACATCCGGCGGATCGTGTCGCATGCGGGCAATCTGCCGATCAATGACCGGGCCAATATCCTGCTTCGCATGCTCACGGGCCTGGCGCGCATGGGTGTGACCGATGTGCTGGTGATGCCCGAAAACGGCGGCATCCGGACCCATCTGATGCGCACCATCGCGCGCGAGACCAAGCTTGGCACCGCGCGCTTTCCCGGCGTGCGCTATCTGGACATGCCGGTGACCGGCACCTCCGAGGACAGCGCCGAGGCGGCCCGGCGCATGCGCGATCTCGGGGTCGGCGCCATTGTCGTGCTGGGCGGCGACGGCACCAACAGGGTCGTGGTCTCGTGTTGCGGCAACACCCCGGTTGCGGGCGTGTCCACCGGCACCAACAACGCCTTTCCCGAAATGCGCGAGCCCACGATCACCGGGCTGGCGGTCGGGCTTGCCGTCACCGGCAAGGTGCCCTGCGGCCATGCCTTTTCCTACAACAAGCGGCTTGAGGTGATGGTCAACGGCCGGCGCGAGATTGCGCTTGTCGATGTGGCCATCGTCACCGATCGGTTCGTCGGCGCCCGGGCGATCTGGAAGACCGAAAGCTTTCGCGACCTCTTTGTCACCTTCGGTGCGCCCGATGGCATTGGCATGTCCTCGATCGTCGGGCTCCTCGCGCCGCTCGACCGCCAGACGCCCGAGGGACGCCGCCTGCGCCTTCTGCCCCTCGACACGGCGCGCAAAAAGATCGCCGCGCCGATCGCGCCGGGCCTGATCGAGACAATCGGGGTGGGCGCGGTCGAGACGCTGGAGCCCGACACGCTCTACCTGCCCAGCATCTCGGCCGGGTCCATCGCCTTGGATGGCGAGCGCGAGATCACCTTCACCGAGGCCGATGACGTGGCCATCCGGCTCCAGACCGATGCGTTTCGAAGCATCAACGTGCCCGGCTGCATGGCCTATGCCGCCCGGCATGGGCTTTTGACCTGCGACCAAGCCACAGAAAACCGCGTCGCAACCTGACAGGGAGGACTTGATGAGCAACAACCCATTCCCGCTCGATAAGGACGGGCTTTGCTATGCCTATCGCCGGATGAAGACGATCCGCGAATTCGAGGAGCGGTTGCATGTCGATTTCGGCCGCGGCGACATCCCCGGCTTTGTGCATCTTTACGCCGGCGAGGAAGCGGCGGGCGTCGGCATCATGTCGCATCTGAAGGATCACGACCGCATCGCCTCGACCCATCGCGGCCATGGCCATTGCATCGCCAAGGGGGTCGATGTCGCCGAGATGATGGCCGAGATCTATGGCAAGGCAACCGGCTCCTGCGCCGGCAAGGGCGGCTCGATGCATATTGCGGATCTGTCCAAGGGCATGATGGGCGCAAACGGCATCCTCGGCGCCGGCGCGCCGCTGGCCTGCGGGGCGGCGCTGGCCGCACAAAAGCTCGGCCATGACGGTGTCGGCATCACGTTCTTTGGCGATGGTGCGTCGAACCAGGGCACGGTTCTGGAATCGATGAACCTGGCGGCGATCTGGAACCTGCCGGTGATCTTCGTGGTCGAAAACAACGGCTATGCGGAATCGACCTCGGTTGAGTATGCGGTGGCCTCCGACAGCTATGTCGACCGCGCCACCGGGTTCGGCATGCCGGGCATCACCGTGGACGGCACCGATTTCTTCGCCGTTTATGAGGCTGCGGGCGAGGTGATCCGCCGGGCGCGCGAGGGCGGCGGGCCCAGCCTGCTCGAATGCAAGATGATCCGGTTTTTCGGCCATTTCGAGGGCGATGCGCAGACCTATCGCGCGCCGGGTGAGACCGAGGACAACCGTGCCAATCGCGACTGCCTGAAGATCTTCACCGCCAAGGTGACCGAGGCGGGCATCGTCTCGGCCGAGGAGTTTGCGGCCATCGATGGCGAGGTGGCCGAAGTGATCGAGACCGCCGTTCAGCAGGCCATTGCCGCACCGCTGCCCACGGCCGCGGATCTGACGACCGATGTGTACGTCACATACTGACAGAACGAGAGAGGTGATCCTGACATGGCACGTGCACTGAGCATCAAGGACGCGATCAACGAGGCGGTTGATCAGGAGATGACGCGCGACCCGACCGTCATCATGATGGGCGAGGACATTGTCGGCGGTGCCGGCGCGCCGGGCGAGGATGATGCCTGGGGCGGGGTGCTTGGCGTCTCAAAGGGGCTTTACGCAAAGCATCCCAACCAGATGATCGACACGCCGCTTTCGGAAAGCGCCTATATCGGGGCCGCGATCGGGGCGGCAACCTGCGGGCTGCGGCCGGTGGCCGAGCTGATGTTCATCGATTTCATGGGCGTCTGCCTCGACCAGATTTTCAACCAGGCCGCCAAATTCCGCTACATGTTCGGCGGCAAGGCGCAGACACCCGTGGTGATCCGCGCAATGTGCGGTGCGGGGTTTCGCGCCGCCGCCCAGCACAGCCAGATGCTGACGCCGATCCTCACCCATATCCCCGGCCTCAAGGTCGTCTGCCCCTCCAACGCCTATGACGCCAAGGGGCTGCTGATCCAGTCGATCCGCGACAATGACCCGGTGATCTTTCTGGAGCACAAGGCGCTTTACGACGCCACGACGGATGTGCCCGAGGAGCCCTATGCGATCCCCTTTGCCGAGGCGAGCGTGCTGAGCGAGGGTTCGGATGTGACGATCGTGGCCTATGGGCTGATGGTCCACCGCGCGCAGGAGGCCGCCGATACCCTCAGACTTGAGGGGGTCGAGGCCAGTGTGATCGACCTGCGTACCCTCTCGCCGATCGACACCGACACGGTCATCGAAAGCGTCGAGGAGACCGGGCGTCTGGTCTGCGTGGATGAGGCCAATCCGCGCTGCTCGATCGCCTCGGATGTCTCCTCCTTCGTGGCGCAGGAGGCCTTTGCCGCGCTCAAGGCGCCCATCCAGATGGTCACCGCCCCGCATGCCCCGGTGCCCTTCTCGCCCTCGCTCGAGGATCTCTACGTGCCCTCATCGGCACGGATCGTCGAGGCGGTGCGCCGGACCCTGCGGGCCAAAGCCGCATGAGCGGGGAGATCACGCCGATCCTCATGCCCAAATGGGGGCTCTCGATGAAGGAGGGCACCCTGGCGGCCTGGCTGGTCGAGGAGGGTGCGCAGATCGCCCCGGGCGATGAGATCATGGATGTCGAGACCGACAAGATCGCCAATGTCGTGGAGGCCGCCGATGGCGGTCTCCTGCGCCGCTGCGTGGGCCAGGCGGGCGAGATTTATCCGGTGCGCGCGCTTTTGGGGGTGCTGGCGCCGCAAAACGTGTCGGATGCCGAGATCGAGGCCTATATCGGCGCCTATGAAACGCCCGTGCTCGAAGATGAGGAGGAGGCGGGCCCGTCCTATCAGTTCGCCGAGCTTGCCATCGGCCGCCTGCGCTATGCCGAGCGGCCGGGCGATGGGGTGCCCTTCCTGCTGATCCACGGTTTTGGCGGGGATCTCGACAACTGGCTCTTTAACATCGATGCGCTGGCCGAGGCAGCCCCGGTCTATGCGCTCGACCTGCCCGGGCATGGGCAGTCGGTCAAATCGGTCGCAGAGCCGGGTCTCGCCAGCCTCACCGAGGCTGTGGTTGAGTTCATGAACCATCTGGGGATCGAAAAGGCCCATCTGGTGGGGCATTCGATGGGCGGGCTGATCGCGGGGCAGATCGGGCTTGACCATCCGTCCCGGGCCGCGAGCCTGACGCTGATCTGCGCGGCCGGGCTGGGGGCCGAGATCAATGCAGCCTATATCGACGGGTTCGTCGCCTCGGCCAGCCGCCGCGAGCTCACGCCGCATCTGAGCCATCTCTTCGCCGATGGCGGGCTTGTGACCCGCTCCATGGTCGAAGACCTGCTCAAGTATAAGCGTCTTGACGGGGTTCAGCCCTTCCTGGAGGCGCTCCGCACCGCGCTCTTTGCCGACGGGCGGCAGGCGCATGCGATTGCGGCGGGGCTGGAAGGGGTCGACCAGCCGGTGCAGATCATCTGGGGTGCCGAGGATGCGGTGATCCCGCAGGCGCATGCTGCGGCCGTGCCCGGGGCCCGCGTGACGATCGTTCCCGGCGCGGGGCATATGGTGCAGATGGAGCAGGCCGCCAAGGTCAATGACCAGATCATGGCGGTGCTCTGACAAGGCGGCCGTCTGACAAGGCGCGGCCGTACCCCCGTGCCGTGCTCATGGCGCGCCCGGGCCAGCGGGCGCGCATCTCAGGCCTGCCCCGCGGCCGGCCGCCCGGCCGTCCTGAGCCCTTGCAACCCGTCCTCCCCCCAGCAAGGAGTCGCTTTTCGGGACGCGGCGCGCTAGCCTCGACTGCAATCAACGCGCGAAAACGCCGAAACATGTCGCCGCCACTTTGGGAGGGGTGCCGCGATGACAGGAGATCCGAGGTTTGCGCAGCATGTAAGCGAGATCGTGACCGCGGCCCGGGGCGGGCGCACCGCCCGGGACGCCGATGTCGTCAAGTCCTGGCTGCGCTGCATCAACGATCACCGGCTCGATCCTGAACATCGGGGCGAGGCGCGCATCGTGCCCGCCAATGTTCTGCGCGAGCATCAGCAGGAGGCCGAAGACCTGGTCTCGGTCGCGCGTTTCGGGATGGAGGATCTCTACCGGCGCGTGAATTCCATGGGCTATGTGCTCCTGCTCACCGATCAGACCGGGGTGGTGGTCGACTTCATCGGGGATGACAAGGTCGACCGCGAGCTCAAGCGCGCCGGGCTGCATATTGGCGGCGCGTGGAGCGAGCGGGTTGCGGGCACCTGCGGGGTCGGCGCCTGCCTTGAGACCGGCGAGGCGATCGTCGTCCATAAGATGGACCATTTCGACATTGCGCATACCGCGCTGAGCTGCACCGCCGCCCCGATCCACAGCGTCGACGGGGCGCTGATCGGGGTGCTGGATGTCTCGCTCCTTATGTCGCCCGACGAGAAACACTCCCAGGCGCTGACGCTTGAGGTGGTGAAATCCTGCGTCCGCCGCATCGAGATGGCCAATCTGCTCACGGCCCGGAAATCGGACTGGATCCTGCGGCTGAACCCGACGCCGGAATTTCTGGGCGTCGATCCGCATTGCGCGCTGTCGGTCGCCGCCGACGGCACGATCTCGGGCCTGACCAATGGCGCCCAGCGGATGATTGCGCAGGCGCTGGAGATCGACTGGCGGTCATCAAGCGCGATGATCGGGCGGCCCATCGAGGATGTGCTCGACATCGATCACAATGATCTGCCGTACCTGCAGGCGGCCTCCAGCCCGGCCGAACAGGCGCTGGAAACCCGCGATGGCCGGATCCTTTTTGCCGATGTGCGCCCGCCGCTTCGCACAGCGCGCAGCACAGCCGCCCCGGCCCTGCCCAAGGCGCTGGCGCGCATCCATGGCGGCGACGCGACCATGGCAAAGCTTGCCGCCAAGGCCGCCCGGGTCACCGACAAGCAGATCAGCGTGGTGCTGGAGGGCGAGACCGGCGTGGGCAAGGAGTTCATTGCCCAGGCGCTGCACGAGGCGGGCAAAAGAACCGGGTCCTTTGTTGCCATCAACTGCGCGGCCTTGCCCGAGGCGCTGATCGAGAGCGAGCTCTTCGGCTATGCGCCGAACTCCTTCACCGGCGCCCATGCCAAGGGCAAGAAAGGGCTGATCGAGCAGGCCAATAATGGCACGGTGTTTCTTGACGAGATCGGCGACATGCCGCTTGCGCTGCAGGCAAGGCTGCTGCGGGTTCTGGCCGAGCGCGAGGTGCTGGCCGTGGGCGCGACCAAACCGGTTGCCGTCGACATCCGGGTGATCTCGGCCTCAAACCGCCGGCTCAAGGACCTCGTGGAGCGCGGGCAGTTCCGGCAGGATCTCTTCTACCGGCTCAATGGCGTGGTGCTGCAGGTGCCGCCGGTGCGCGAACGCGAGGACAAGGATTGGCTGATCGGCCAGATCGCGAGGCTGGTGGGCGAACCGCGGGCGCTGCGCTTTTCCAAGCGCGCCCAGGCTGTGTTGCGCGGCTATCCCTGGCCGGGCAACATCCGCGAGATGATCAATGTGTTCGAGCTCTGCCAGGCAATGTGCGACGATGCGGTGATCGATTGCGAGGATCTGCCGGACGCGGTGCTGGCGCCGTCCTGACCCGGCGCAGGGGCAGCACAGGGGCAGCACTGGGCCGGGGCGCACGGCCAACGGGGCAACTATGCGTTGCGCAACGGGTCGGTCTATGAAAGCGGGCGCATGCGCGCAAACACAAGGCCAAGGCAGGAGGATCCATGCCCAAAACGCAATTTGCCGTCCAGATGGGGATGGGCACCGATCTCAAGGGTCAGGACTACACAAAGGCCGCCTGCCGGGCTGTGCATGACGCGCTCCACCGCAACTATCTGACGATCGGTGCTGCCTTCGATCTGCCCAACGACCAGATGCTTGTCGATATCCGGGTGGGCGTGGCGCGCCCCGACGCGGTCGATCTGGAGGCGGTCAAGCGCGAGGCGCCGGTCGGCATTGTCTCGGCCGAGGCCGTCGAGGGTGGGCTTGACCTCGACATGACGGGCAACCGCACCGTGGTGGCCAACGCCATTGTCACCGTCTCCTACAATGTCGCGAAGGCGGGGTGAGCCATGCGTCCCTTGATCCTAGAGCTGGGCATGGGTGCCGATGTCCACGGGCATGACTACACCAAAGCCGCGCTGCGGGCGGTGTCTGACGCGATCCGGCACAGCTCGCTCAGCGTCTTTCAAAGCCATGGTCACCCGTCGGAGATGCTGGTCGAGGTGACCATTGGCGTGCAGGAGCCCCAGAAGGTGGACCGCGGCGCGGTGGCCGCGGCGCTGCCATACGGCCGTGTGGAGGTGGCGGTCGTGAAAGGCGGGCTGAACGACACCGGCATGGGCGGCGCCGAGGACATCGTGCTGGCCGTGGCCGGGGTGAAGGCCTGGCTTGACACCGCGGCGCACCCGTTCCGGCCTGACAAGGATGCCGGGGTCTGACAGCACCGCTTTTTCTGCAGGGTTTTGCGCGGCCCGGTGCACTGGGCCGCGACAGCCGGGTCTGCCTGCCCTAAGCTGAGCCGATGCGCATCGCCTGGGGCCGGCGGATCGGCCCCGGAACCCGCGCGGCGCCTTTACCGCGACGACCCAGTTGGAGACACAGCATGGAACTTGGCCTCAAAGACACAAAGGTGCTTGTCACCGGCGCAACCAAGGGGATCGGCCGCCGCTGCGCCGATCTTTTTGCCGATGAGGGCGCGCATGTCAGCATCTGTGCACGCAATGCCGCGGAGGTCGACGAGACCGTCGCCGCACTCACCGCAAAGGGCGTCACCGCGCATGGCGCTGCGGTCGATGTCGCCGACAAGGCGAGCTTTGAGGGGTGGGTCACCGATGCCGCGGCGGCGCTTGGCGGCATCGATATTGTGGTGGCCAATGTCTCGGCCCTGGCCATGCCCGATGAGGAAGCCTCCTGGAAGGCGCAGTTTGAGGCCGACATGATGCACACCGTGCGTCTGGTCAATGCCGCCATGCCCTGGCTGGAAGCGTCCGATTGCGCCGCAATCTGCTCGGTCTCCTCGGTCTCGGGCCGCGAGATCGACTTCACCAGCCCCGCCTATGGCGCCACCAAGGCCGCCCTGGTCCACTATATGCACGGGCTTGCCCATAAGCTGGCGCCCAAGAACATCCGCGCCAATTCGGTCTCGCCGGGCAATATCTACTTTCCGGGCGGCGTCTGGGCGCAGATCGAGGAGGGCAATCCGGAGCTTTTCTCCCAGGCGCTGGCGCTCAACCCGACGGGCCGCATGGGCAAGCCCGAAGAGATCGCGGCGGGGGTGGTGTTTCTGTGCGCGCCGGTCTCGTCCTTCACCTCGGGCACGAATTTCGTGATCGACGGCGCGCTGACCAAAGGTGTCCAGCTCTGAGAGCTGCCAACCCGTCCCCAGGGCCCCGGGGCGGGCATCCTCAGATCCAATCGGTCCTGGGCTTGCGCGAACTGATCGGCCGCGGGTCCCAAGCCCTTAGAACCGAATCTTTACGGGCGTTATGTATGTGATCGTCGCGCGTTCATCGGAGGCGGCGGTTCATGCACAGATTGAGTATCTCCAGAAGCATCGCGATTGGCCTGCTGTCGATCCTGGCGGTTTTGGGCGCATTTGTCGGGTTGAGTCTCTATTCGACCGATCGGCTGAGCAGCTCGTTTCTCAACCTCAACTCGGTTGCCGAGCGGACGCGGATCGTTCTGTCGATCAAGGAATCGCTTTACAACCTGCGGCTGGACACCAACCACTTTCAGCGCGCCCCGTCGCCCGATGGTGCGCGTGCGGTCATCGATGGCATCGACGCGATCGAGACCGCGGCGCCGTCGGCCATTGCGCTTTATGCCGACGAGCCAGACCTGCGCGCCCATCTTGAAGATCTCTTGCGCCTGATGGGCCTATACCGCACGACCTTTGAGCAGTTGCGGGGCGTGACGCGCGAGCATGCCGAGATCTCGATCACGCTGGATGAACAAGCGCTGGCGATTGCGCAAAGACTTGGCGAGACCACGGTCATGGCCCGTGCCTATGGCCAGCAGGAGTATTCGGTGCTGTCGAACGGGGCCGAGGTGCTGTTCACCCAGGTCCGGTTGAACCTGGAAAGCTATCGCCGGACCGAGGACATGTCGCTGTTCGATGCGTTCAGCAAGGGGCTGAGCGACACCGCGATGCGGATCAACAGCATGCTTGAGGACAATATGCAGTTCGAGGCGCTGACCGCGGCCCAGACCCTGATGGCCGAGTTTTTGGTCGCCGCGCCGCGCCTGCGTGACCTGATCGATGCGCGCAACCAGCTTGGCGCGGATCGGCCCGACGGTCTTGACGGGATCGGCAAGGCTGCCCTTGCCCGCCTCCACCTGCTGCTCGACAGCGCTGTGCGCGAACAGGCCGGCACCGGCGCGCAGGGCATCGAAACCGCTTCGGCGATCCAGATCCGGATGAGCGTTCTTGCCGCCGCGGCGATCCCGCTTGCGGCTCTTCTGTCCTGGCTGCTTGCCCGTTCGGTTGCCGGTCGGGTGAGCCGAATGGCCGAAAAGATGGGCCGGTTGGCCGGTGGCGATTTGGAGATCGAAATCTCCGGCACCTCCCACGCGCATGAACTTGGGCGCATGGCCCGCGCGTTGGAGACGTTTCGTGAGAATGCGACGCGGGTTGCGCGGCTGGCCGATGACAAGGAAGCGGCCGATCGGGCCGCGGCGGAAGAACGCGCAGCGATGATGCGTGAGCTTCAGGAGGCGTTCGGCTCGGTGGTCGATGCCGCGGTTGCGGGCGATTTTTCGCGCCGTGTCGAGGTTCGGTTCGCCGATCAGGCGCTCAATGATCTGGCGGCAGGCGTCAACCGTCTGGTTGAAACGGTCGATGCCGGCGTGACCTTGACGGCCGATGCGATGGCGCGCATGGCCGATGGCGAGCTGAGCGAGGTGCAGCAGGCCGGGTTCAGCGGCGCCTTCGAGCGGCTGCAGGGCAGCATCAACGCCACGGTCCGACGCCTCTCCGATCTGGTTGGCAGCATCCGCCAGACGAGCGTCGAGGTCGGCTCGGCCTCGCATCTGGTCAATGACGGCGCCTCAAAACTCTCGCAGCGGGTCGAACAGCAGGCCTCGGCGCTGGAACAGACGGCCGCCACGATGGAAGAAATGTCCCAGACCGTGAAGGCGAATGCCGAAAGCGCGGCGTCGGCCAGCGACCTCTCCTCGCTTGCGTCGGAAAGTGCGGATCGCGGGCGCAATGTCGTGGCCGAGGCCGTGGGCGCAATGAACGGCATCGAGGAAGGGTCGCGGAAGATCGCCGACATCATCACGGTGATCGACGGCATCGCGTTTCAGACCAATCTGCTGGCGCTGAATGCTGCGGTCGAGGCGGCGCGGGCAGGTGAGGCGGGCAAGGGCTTTGCCGTCGTTGCCTCGGAAGTGCGCTCGCTGGCTCAGCGCTCGTCCGATGCCGCGCGTGACATCCGTCAGTTGATCAAAAGCAGCACCGAGCAGGTCACCAACGGGGTCCGTCTGGTCGAACAGACCGGCGCATCGCTCGACGAGATCGTCGAGGGCATCCGGCAGGTTGCCCAGACCGTCGAGGCCATCAAATCGGCCTCCTCCGAACAGGCCGCTGGGATTTCGGAGATTTCCCAATCCGTCGGCCATATGGACGAGATGACCCAGCAGAATGCCGAGCTTGCCCAGCAGAGCTCGACCAGCGCGCGCAACATGCAGGAACACGCGCATACCCTCGACAAGCTGATCGGGTTCTTCAAAACCGAAACCAACTCCGCCCGGGCCGCGTAGGCGCGCGATGCCCCGGCGCTCAGTGATGGCTCGGCGGGGACAGATTCGCGGAAGATCGGTCGGCGGCCCGCTGGCCATGCACGGGGTGCGAACGGAGGCCGCCCGGGCCCTGGCAACCCGATGGATGATCGCTGGACGCGCCGTCACGTAGATCGTGCCAGCCTTGTTACCAAAACCCGCCCAATCTTGAAGCCGCTATCCCAGAGAGCTTGTCTTTGAGGCCGATGCCGAGGCGGGCGGGCTGGTGCTGCAGGGGGCCTCATCATCCCGGGCCAGCCGGGCGAGTAACGAGAAAGCGCGGCTAGACTTCTGCGCGGTCGCGGCGCCCTATGCAATTGGGGCGCGGATTGGCCGGTTCGGGCCGACACCGCGAACACCGGTGGTGCGAAATCAACGCGCCCCATGACCGGCGATTGACCCCCTGACCTGATCCGGTGCGCCGAAACGTAAGGTAACCACCTGTTCGGCCGCACAGTCGCTCGGTCGCCTGCTCAAAAGCCTCAAACCTGATCCGCCAGCGACTTCGGGATCTTCGCGCGGATGCAGCCCGGGCCTGCCCTCTGTGCCGGAAAGAGGGTTGCGCGGCGAGCCAAAAGTGGTGTTGCTTGCGCCTGACCGTACCGCGAGTCGGAGCGTCGCGCACGGGGCACAGCTTCAAGCCAATGCTGATGAGTGGGGGCCAACCGTGCCATCTCTCCTAAAGAAACTGCTGGTCTTTCCGCCGATCCTGGCTGCGATCGCGATCGTTGCGTTTTTGCAAAATCGCCCCCTGGCCGACGCGCAGGAGCCCCCGGAGGTCCGCATTCCGGCCCGCGTGTTGACCGTGGCCCCGGTATCGCTGGTCGGCACTGCCTCGGGCTTTGGTCGCGTGCAGGCAACGCGCATCTGGTCGGGGGTGGCCGAAGTGGAAGGCCGCTTGGTCACCTATTCGAACAGCCTGCAGCCCGGTGCCCTGGTGCGCGCCGGGGACACGCTTTTTGAGATAGACGCGCGGGACTATGAGATAGCGGTTGCTCAAGCGCAGGCCGATGTGCAGCGGGCCGAGGCGGATCTCCGCTCGGTCACCGTGAATGCGGAGAACGCGGCGCAATCGCTGTCGGTCGAGCTGGAGATCCTGAAGATCTACAAAAGCGATATGGAACGCGTGCAAACCCTTGTGGAACGCGGGTCGGTTGCCGCGGCACAGCTTGAGGATGCGAACCGAACCTTCCTGTCGCAGCAATCGGTCGTGGCATCGCTTGAATCCACCCTTGCACTTGTCGAGCCCGACACGCTGTCGGCCGAAGCGTCCCTGGCAAAGGCGCGCGCGGATCTGGAAAGTGCACAGCGCGATCTGGCCCGGACCAAGGTTGTGGCGCCTTTCGATGCCCGCGTCACCGAACGGGGGGCGAGCCTTGATGAGTATGTGCGGGCGGGCGATGTGCTTGTCGCGCTGGAAAGCCTTCTTGCGTCCGAAGTGACGGCCGCGATCCAGCCAGCCGATCTCGCCAGGCTTTTCGGGACGCTCAGCGCAGCCGAGCTTTTGGCCCGCGCCGAGGGCATTCCGTCGACCCAGCGGTTTGAACAGATTTTCGGGTCGGTGCTGTCGGCGCGGGTTGTTGCCTATTACGGCGATGATGTCACCGCGACATGGCCCGCCCGGCTGACCCGGCTGACCGGAAGCATCGAAGAGGAAACCGGGTCGATCGGCGTTGTGGTGCGGATCGAGAACGCGGCGCGGCCCAACCCGGAGCTTCGGCGCCCGGCCCTGGTCAATGGCAGCTTTGTTGAGGTGGTGCTGACCGGACCGCGGCTTGACGATCTGATCGCCCTGCCGCTGACGGCGCTGCGCTATGACGGGACAGATCCCTATGTCTTTGTCGCCGACGCGGCCGATCGCCTGGCGCGTCTGGACGTGTCGGTCGGGGCGGAATTTGACGGTCAGGTCATCATCTCCGACGGGGTGCCCCTGGGCTCGCGGGTGGTGTTGTCCGACCCGCGCCCGGCGACGGTTGGGCTGCTGCTTGAACCGATCGATGTCGAGCTCGCGGAATGATCCGTTTCTTTGCGCGACATCCCGTCGCGGCCAACCTGCTGCTGCTTGCCGGCCTCTTCCTGGGGCTGGTTTCGGTCAGCAACATCGAACGCGAGACATTCCCGGAATTCTCGGCATCGAAGGTGACCGTGACCGTGGCCTATCCCGGCGCCTCGGCCCGGGATGTCGACCAAGACGTCTGCCTGATCTTGGAGGACAGCCTTCAATCGGTCGACGATCTTGACGAGCTGACCTGCCAGTCGGTGGCCTCGCGTGCCACAGCGACGCTGTCAATGGTCGAAACCGGTGAGATCACGCAGTTTTTCAACGATGTCTTTTCCGAAGTGGCCGCGATCGAGGATCTGCCGGAGGATGCCGAAACACCGATCGTGGCAATTGCGGAGCGCACCGAGCTGATCGCGCTTCTCGCGGTGTCGGGGCTAGCCTCGGACGAAAGCCTGGTCCGCTATGCCGACGAACTGGCAGCCCAGCTTGCCCAGCTGCGCGGCATTGCCGATGCGACCGTGCGCGGGATCTCGACGCTCGAATACCGCATTCGCCTGGATGCGTTCGCCCTCCGAAAATTCGGGCTGTCGCCGAGCGATGTGGCCGACGCGGTGAGCCAGAGATCCACCTCAAGCCCGTTGGGAACGGTCGAGACCGAGGGGGAGGATCTCAACCTTCGTCTCAGCGGCGCGGCGCGCAGTCTGGAGGAGCTCAACGCGCTGACGGTGCGGGAGGGGACCGAAGGCGGCATTGTGCATCTTTCGGACATCGCGACGGTCTCGCTGTCGCTGGCCGACCCGGATCTGAGATCGGAGGTCGATGGGCGCAAGGCCGCCATCATCGTGCTCAGCAAGACCGGCGCGGATGACGCGATCAGTGCATTTGCCGCGGTCGATGCGTTTCTTGCCGAGGTCTCGGCGCGGTATGGCGGCGAATTGCAGCTGGCCATCGTCAACAACGCGACCACGGCAATCTCGGATCAGCTGGAGCTTGTGCTGCTCAATGCGGCGCAATCGCTGGCGCTGGTCTTTGCTGTCATGTGCCTCTTTTTCACGCTGCGCGATGCGTTTTGGATCTCGCTGGCGCTGCCATTCTCGTTCCTTGTCGGCCTTTATGCGATGAGCCTTTTGGGCGTCACCATCAATGTGATGTCCCTGCTCGCCCTGCTGATGTCGATCGGCATCATCATGGATGACAGCATCGTCATCGCCGAGAACATCGACAAATGGCGATCGGAGCTTTCCCCCGCTGAGGCCGCCGTCAAGGGCACGCGCGAGGTCTTTGCCGGCGTGATCTCATCCTTTCTCACCACCGCGGGTGTGTTCGGGCCGCTGATGTTTCTCTCCGGCGAGATCGGCGCGGTTTTGCAGGTTGTGCCGATTGTGCTGCTGGTCACCCTGTCGGCCTCGCTTGTCGAGGCGTTTCTGATCTTGCCGAACCACCTCTCCCATGGGCCGAGCGTTCGGGCAAAGGCGTCGCAGCGTCTGGTTGCGCGTCTGCTGGACCGCTTCAATGCCCGCACCCTCATTCCGGTGGTCACGGTGCTGACGCGGTGGCGCTATCTGACGGTCGGATGCGTGATCGGGGTGCTGGTGCTCTGTCTTGGCTTGATTGCCACGGGCGCTGTGCGACTGGTCGGGTTTCCCAGCTCCGAGGCCGACACCGTCGTTGCCAGGCTTGCGCTCACCCAAGGCTTGCAGATCGAGCGGACCGAAGCCGCCGTCGAACAGATCCTCGCGGGTCTTCAAAAGGTTGATGAGGAATACGCGTCGAATTTTGCCGATGCGCCAGCGCTGGTCGAAAGCGTGCTCATCGAATACGGCCAAAACAGTGATGTCAGCGACAATGGCGCTCATACCGTGACCATTACGGTCGATATTCTCAACAGCGAGACGCGCCGCATCTCGTCGGCGGATTTCCTGGCCGCGTGGAAACAGCAGTCCGGCACGATTGTCGATGCCAAGCAGATCAACTTCACCTCGGCGCGCAGTTCTCCCGGCGGACGCGACATCGACATATCGATCTATGGGCGGGATCTGCTGGTTTTGGAGGCGGCGGCGGCGGAAATGCGGGCGGCCCTTGCCGCGCGCGCCGATGTTGTGACGATCTATTCCGATTTCTCTCTCGGGCAGTCGGAGGTGCAGCTCTCGCTCAATGTCTTTGGACGGTCGCTTGGGCTGACGCCAAGCGGGCTGGCCGAACAGCTGCGCACCTCGTTCACCGGCACCACGACCGACACGTTCAGCGAGGGCGAAACGGTGCTGGAGGTCGTTGTCGATCAGGGCGATGTGGCCAAGACGGTGACGGAGCTCCGCGCGCTTCCCG
>JBCBKN010000029.1:0-19343 GCA_038521775.1 Pseudomonadota bacterium
CAGCCCGGGATCGACGCGATCGACCTTTTCGACGCGGGCCGGCAATTTGCCGCGCTCACCCTGGTCGACCATCCCAATGGCGCGCTGATCCTCAATGGTGCCGCGCGGCTCTACCTGCCCGGTGTCGAGCTCGGCGCGCTGGGGCAGGAAGATTTCGTCTGACAGCTGCGCCTGCGGCTTGTGGCGCCCCCGGCTTGGGCGCGCCACGGAATGTCCGGTGATCTAGCAGTCTTCCTCGCAGATCCTCTCGCCTTCGGCGCGGAACCGGCCGGCGCGGGCCAGATCATGTGCAAACCCGGCCAGGAAGGCGCATGCCATGAACGCCCAGCTGAGCGGCGTGCGCACACTGCCCGGCAGGGACAGGAACCAGGGCACAAAGCCGCTTTCCTTGCGGGCATACCACGGCTCCCACCCGCCCACACGCACTGCACGCCACATCAGCATTGCCCAGAACCAGTTGAGCCCCAGCCGCTGCAGCGCCTCGCGAAGCACCGCATCGGCGCGCCGGCGCGGCACGCTTTCATGCGCCTGTGCGTAAAGCCAGTCATGCAAAGCGGCAGCGCCCAGGATATCGGAATGGCTGCGCGGCACGAAGGCGCTGAGCAGCCAGGGCACGCTGGCCCCGTCAAACTCATACTGCGCAGGAACGGTGAATGCCGCGTCCGGGTCTTTGGCCTTGTAGGTGAAGGCCTCGGCCAACAGCCAGTGGTTCTTGATCATGCCGGGCGGCCGCAGATATCCGCGCAGCGCATCGCGGTTCTGCCTGCGTTGGGCAGGGGTCAGATGGTTGGCATGGCGCGCGGCCTGAAACCTTGCCGTAGTGATGCCGCCGACGCCGGGCGACGGGGAAAAATCTTTCATCTCAAAAATCCTTGACGGTGAATAGACCGTCTAAATGCTAATCCCGGCCGCGGATATCAAGCCATTCGCGGCGCAACCGCTCGCCGATCAGGCAGTCGGGCAGGGCGGCATTGCGCAGACGTGCTGCGCGCGCGGGCGGAACCGCGCCTGAGATTTCCATGACCATCTTCAGGCGGATCGCGCTTCGGATCTGGGCCCGGTCCTGCACCGGCAGAACGAAGGCCGAGGGGCCGCCGATCACGCAATCCTCGTAATAAATGTCGAGATCGGGGATGTTGAAAAAGCCCGCCGGACGCTTGAGGAGGAGCGGCAACCCGTTGATCTCATAGCCCGCCTCGACCAGCCGGTCGCGCACCTCATGCACCGGATCGCCGGTATTGTTGGGCCCGTCGCCGGAAATGTCGATCACCTTGCGCACGCCGTCAAAGCGGTTTTCCTCGATCATTGCCGCGGCGCGCTCCAATCCGGCGCTGATCGAGGTGCCCGATGAGGGTTCGATGGGAAAGGCGCGCAGCCAGTCCGACGCCTCCTGCGCATCCTCCAGCGTCTCGATCATCATCCAGTCGAGCACGACCCGATGCGCCCAGGGGCCGCCCCATTCCAGATAGGCCACCGCGATGCGCTGATGCGCGCCCGAGCGGATGGCCTGCAGCACCGCCGGATCGGTCAGCGCCTCGGCATAGCCTTCGCGCTGCAAAAGCTGCTCGTCAAAATCCATCGAGCGCGAGACATCGACGGCAAAGACCAGCTCCAAATCGACCGGCTCGGCGGGCTCGGCCGGCTCCGGGACGTCCTGCGCAACGGAGGGCCCAGCGGTCACGAACGCGACGGCCAGCGCACCGGCAAACCTGCGCATCCCCGCCCTCATGCCGCGCTCACTCCGCCGCATGCGCCGACACGGCCGCGGCGGTTTCGACATCGGGACAGGTGCAGATCAGGTTCCGGTCGCCCCAGGCATTGTCCACCCGGTTCACGGGCGCCCAGTATTTGTCGATGCGAAACGCGCCGGGCGGAAAGCATGCCGCATCCCGGCTATAGGGCCGGTCCCAGTCCGAGACCAGATCCTCCATCGTGTGCGGCGCGTTCTTGAGCGGGTTGTCGCTGGCATCCAGGCGCCCCTCGGCAATGGCGCGCGCCTCCGCGGCGATCCCCAGCATCGCGTCGCAGAACCGGTCAAGCTCGGCCTTGGGTTCGCTCTCGGTGGGTTCGACCATCATCGTGCCGGCCACCGGCCAGCTCATGGTCGGCGCATGAAAACCGCAATCGATCAGCCGCTTGGCAATGTCATCGACGCTGACCGCCGGCGCAAAGGACCGGGTGTCGAGGATGCATTCATGCGCCACCCGCCCCTGTGGCGAGCTGTAAAGCACCGTATAGGCCGATTTCAGCCGCGCGGCGATGTAATTGGCGTTGAGGATGGCCACTTTGGTCGCCTGGGTCAGCCCGGCCCCGCCCATCATGAGGCAATAGGACCAGGAGACGGCAAGGATCAGCGCCGAGCCCCAGGGCGTTGCCGAGACCGCCCCGGACGCACCCGACGCGCCATCGCCGGCATGGGCATTGGGCAGATGGTGGTGCCCGGGTAGAAACGGCGCCAGATGCGCCCGCACCCCGATCGGCCCCATGCCGGGACCGCCGCCGCCATGCGGAATGGCAAAGGTCTTGTGCAGGTTGAGATGGCACACATCGGCGCCGAAATCGCCGGGCCGGGCCAGCCCCACCAGGGCATTGAGATTGGCCCCGTCGAGATAGACCTGCCCGCCATGCGCATGGGTGATCTCGCAGACCCGGCGCACCGTTTCCTCAAACACCCCATGGGTCGAGGGATAGGTGATCATGCAGGCGGCCAGCCGGTCGGCATGCTGGGCGGCCTTGGCCTCGAAATCTCCAAGGTCGATATCGCCGTTCGGGGCGGATTTCACCGCCACCACCCGCATGCCGGCCATCTGCGCCGAGGCAGGGTTGGTGCCATGTGCCGAGGTCGGGATCAGGCAGACATCGCGCTGCCCGCCATTATGGGCACGGTGATAGGCGCGGATTGTCATCAGCCCGGCATACTCGCCCTGCGCGCCGGAATTGGGCTGCATCGAGATCGCGTCAAAGCCGGTGATCTGGGTGAGCTTCGCGCCAAGATCGTCGATCAGCGCACGGTATCCGGCAAGCTGGTCGATGGGCGCAAACGGGTGGATCTCGGCAAATTCGGGCCAGGTGATCGGCATCATCTCGGCCGTGGCGTTGAGCTTCATGGTGCAGGAGCCCAGCGGGATCATCGCACGATCAAGCGCGAGGTCGCGATCGGCGAGCCGGCGCATATAGCGCGTCATCTCCGCCTCGGCCCGGTTCATGTGAAAGACCGGATGCGTGAGATAGGGGCTTTGGCGCAACAGCCGCTCGGGCAGGCGCATCGGCGCGGGCGCAAGCGGACCGCTGCCGCCAAAGGCCTCCAGCACGGCCGTCAGCGTCTCCTCGCGGGTGGCCTCGTCAAGGGCAATGCCGATGCGGTCGGCCCCCACGGCGCGCAGATTGACGCCGCGTTGGCGTGCCGCCCCCAGCACCACACCCTGCAGCCCGCCCACCGCAACGGTGAAACTGTCAAAGAACTGGCCGGGATCGACGGTCAGACCCAGCCGCTCCAGCCCCGCTGCAAGCCGGGCGGCCTTGTCATGCACCGCCTCGGCAATGGCGCGGATGCCCTTGGGCCCGTGAAAGACCGCATACATCGAGGCCATGACCGCCAGCAGCGCCTGGGCCGTGCACACGTTCGAGGTGGCTTTCTCGCGCCGGATATGCTGCTCGCGGGTTTGCAGGGCCAGCCGATAGGCCCGGTTGCCATGGCTGTCGACGCTGACCCCTACCAGCCGGCCGGGGATGGCCCGTTTATGCGCCTCGCTGGTGGCAAAATAGGCCGCATGCGGCCCGCCACAGCCCATCGGCACGCCAAAGCGCTGGGTCGAGCCGATGGCGATATCGGCGCCCATCTCGCCGGGGCATTTGACCAGGGCCAGCGCCAGAATATCGGCCGCCACGATCCCCAGCGCGCCCTCGGCATGCAGCGCGGCCATCTGCGGGCCAAGGTCGCGCAGCGCGCCATGCGTGCCGGGATACTGAAAGATCGCACCAAAAACCGCACCGGGCTCAAGCGCCTCGACCGGGGCCACGGTGACCTCAAGCCCCAATGGCTCGGCCCGGGTCCGGATCACATCGATGGTCTGGGGATGACAGCCCGCATCGACAAAGAACCGCCGGGATTTCGACTTTGCCACCCGATGGGCCATCGCCATGGCTTCGGCCGCCGCCGTTGCCTCATCGAGAAGCGAGGCATTGGCGATGGGCAGCCCGGTCAGATCGGCGACCATGGTCTGAAAGTTCAGCAGCGCCTCCAGCCGGCCCTGGCTGATCTCCGGCTGATAGGGGGTATATGCGGTGTACCAGGCGGGGTTTTCCAGGATGTTGCGCTGGATCGCCGGCGGGGTGATCGTGCCGTGATAGCCCTGCCCGACCAGGCTGACCATGCGCGCGTTCCTGGCCCCGGTTTCGCGCAGCCGGTGCAGCACCTCGCCCTCCGACAGCGCAGCCCCCCAGTCGAGCGGATCCTTCGCGCGGATCGCCGCCGGCACCGTCTCCTCGATCAGCGCATCGAGGCTCTCGACCCCCAGCTCGGCCAGCATCGCGCGCATCTCTTCGGGCGACGGGCCGATATGCCGGCGATTGGCGAAATCATAGGGATCATACTCGGTGGGCGTGAAAGGCATGGGTTACTCCGTCAGCGCCTTATAGGCGGCCTCGTCGAGATACTCGTCGAGATCCCCGAGATTTTCGGGCTTGATGCGCACGAACCAGGCATCGCCGAGCGGGTCCTCATTGACCAAAGACGGGTTGGCCACGATCGCCTCATTGACCTCGACGATCTCGCCGTCGCAGGGCGCCAGAATGTCCGATGCCGCCTTGACGGATTCGATCGTGGCGATCTGATCGCCCTTGGTGACGGTTTTGTCGGTCTCCGGCAGCTCGACAAAGACAACATCGCCAAGCTGCTCGGCGGCATGCTCGGTGATGCCCAGGGTGACGATGCCGTCATCGTCCTCAAGCCATTCATGTTCTTCGGTATAGCGTATCATCGCGTGTCAATTCCGCTTGTAGCCTGCAGGGTGGAAGGGCAATGGCGCCACGGTGACCGGCTCCATCCGGCCGCGCAACGCCGCAAAGAGCCGCGTGCCCGGCGCGGCGAGGTCGCGCGGCACATAGCCCATGGCGACCGGCGCCCCAAGGCTGGGGCCAAAACCACCGGAGGTGACCGCGCCTATGGGGGGGTCGGCTTCCCCCTCAGCGGTTGCAAAAAGCGCGGTGCCCCCCCGAATCGGCGCCCGACCCTCGGGCCGCAGCCCCACCCGGCGCCGCGACGGGACGTCGGCCAGTTCCGCAAGGATCCGTGCCGCACCGGGAAAGCCGCCGGCACGCTGGCCGCCCGAACGCCGGGTCTTGGGGATGGACCAGGCAAGCCCCGCCTCGACCGGGCTGATCGTCTCGTCAAGCTCGGCGCCGTAAAGGCACAGCCCGGCCTCCAGCCGCAGCGAATCGCGCGCGCCCAGCCCGGCCGGCGCGACCTCCGGCTCGTCCAGAAGCCGCTGCGCAAGCGTGGCGGCGTCGGCCGCGGGCACCGAGATCTCAAACCCGTCCTCACCGGTATAGCCGGCCCGCGAGACGGTGCAGTCCAGCCCTGCCAGCGCAATCTCGCGAATGTCGAGGAACCGCATCTGGGCAATATCAGGGGCATGCCGGGCCAGCGCGGCCTCGGCCAGCGGGCCCTGCAGGGCGATCAGGGCGCGGTCGTGAAGCATCTGCGCATCCCCCGCCCCCAGATGGGCCTGCAGATGCGCGAAATCCACCGCTTTCCGGGCTGCGTTGACCACCAGCACGAAGCGGTCCGCCAGCCGGGCGATCATCAGATCGTCGATCACCCCGCCCTCGGGCGTGGTCAGCAGCGCATAGCGCTGCCGCCCCGGCGCAAGCCCCAGCAGGTCGGTGGGCATCAGCGCCTCCAGCGCCTCGGCCGCCGCGACCGGCAGCGCGATCTGGCCCATATGCGAGACGTCAAAGAGCGCCGCGGACCCGCGGCAGTGCAGATGTTCGCGCAGCACGCCGGCCGGGTACTGCACCGGCAAGGCGTAACCGGCAAACCCCACCATGCGCGCGTTCAACGCATCATGCAGGTCGGCAAGCGGTGTTCTTGCCAGCTCCGCATCGGCCATCGCCGCGCCCTTTCCTGCCAATTTGCCGCCCAAGGCTAGCCAATCGCCCGGCGCGCCTCAACGGCTAAGGCGGATTTTGCTTCTCAGCCGCGCGCACCCGCGCTTAACTGGGCCTGCAAGCACTGTTCTGCGGCGGCCCACGGGGCGCAGCCCTCCGGCCGATGGGCCGTTCTCCCAAAAAAGGCGGAGGGCGACACGGGGAGGATTGTGCCATGCATCGCTGCATTGCCGTTATGGGCGCGTCGGGTGCCGGGAAGTCGACGCTGGTCGACGCGTTATGCCGCATCGAGGGCGCGCCGCCGCCTGCCGCAGGGCCGGGCGAGACCCGGATCGCGCCGTTTTCCTTTCTGGGCGATGCGTGGAGCGCGATCGACTGCCCCGGCGCGATCGACTTTCTACAGGCCAGCGTCGATGCGCTGCTTGCCGCCGATGCCGCGCTGATCTGCGTGCCGCCCGACCCCGAGGCCGCGGTGCTGACCGCGCCCTATCTGCGCGCGGTCGAGGATGCCGGCACACCGGCCTTCCTCTTCATCACCCAGATGGATGCCCCCACCGGCCGTGTGCGCGATATCGTCGCGGCGCTGCAGGACTATGCCCGCCATCCGCTGGTGCTGCGCCAGGTGCCGATGCGCGAGGATGGGCGGGTGATCGGCGCGGTCGATCTGGTGTCCGAGCGGGCCTGGCGCTACCGCGCCGGTGCCGCCTCGACCCTGGTCAAGATCCCCGCCGATCTGCAGGACCGCGAGAGCGAGGCCCGCGACGCGCTGTTGGAAAACCTCTCGGATTTCGACGATTGGCTGATGGAAGAGATCATCGAGGACCACGCGCCGGCGCAGGCACCGGTCTATGAGATCTGCGCCAGGGTGCTGCGCGAAAACCGGCTGATCCCGGTTCTGATCGGGGCGGCGGCGCAACCGCATGGGGTGGTGCGGCTGATGAAGGCGCTGCGTCATGAAACCCCCGGCCCCGATGCCCTGCGCACGCGGCTGCGCGACGCGGCCGGCCTGGCGGATGCCGAGCCGCTTCTGGCCGCGGGGTTTCACGCCGTCCATCGCCGCCATGTCGGGCGCGTGCTGCATCTGCGCAGCTTTTCGGACGGGGTGAAAGCTTCGGCGCGGCTGGGCGGCCAGCCGCTGGGAAGCCTGGTCTCGCTGGGCGGCGCGGGCGCGGCCAAAGCCGCGGGCGGTCCGGGCGACGGCGCGCTGATCGGGGTGGTCAAGTCGGACCATCTGGCCAGCGGTGCGCTTCACACCGCAAGCGGCCAGCATGCCGCGCCGGGCTGGCTTGACCGCGGCAAGGCCCAGTTTTCCCGCATTCTTCGCCCGGTGCGCGAAAAGGACGATGCGAAGCTTTCCACCATGCTCACGCGGCTATGTGCCGATGACCGCGCCATCTCGGTGGATCAGGACCCGCAGACCGGCGCGCTGCGCGTTGCAACCCCCGGGCCCCTATACCTAAAGGCCGTGTCGGAGACGCTTGCGACCGCCTTTGGCATTTCGGTCGAGGCTGAAACCGTGCCCCCGGTTTATTGCGAGGCGATCACCCGCAGCGCCGAGATCCACCACCGGCACCGCAAACAGACCGGCGGCGCCGGGCAGTTCGCCGATGTGAGGATCACTGTGGCCCCGGCCCCGCGCGGCGCAGGCTTCGCCTTTGCCGAAACCGTCAAGGGCGGCGCGGTCCCCCGCCGCTATATCCCGGCGGTTGAGGCCGGTGCGCGCGACGCGCTGGCCCAGGGGCCCCTGGGCTTTCCGGTCATCGATCTGGAGGTGACGCTGACCGATGGGCAACACCACGCTGTCGACAGCTCAGACCTTGCCTTTCGCATCGCCGCGCGCGCCGCGGTGGCCCAGGCCATGCAAAAGGCGGCCCCCGTGCTGCTGCAGCCGATCCATCTGGTGCTGTTCCAGGTGCCGTCGGTCTTTACCGGGGCGCTGGTGCCGGTCGTCTCTGCCCTGAAAGGCCAGGTGCTGGGCTTTGATCGCGACGAGACCGCGCGGGGCTGGGACGTGTTCCGGGCCTTGCTGCCGGGCACGGCGCTGGACGATCTGACCGGCCAGATCCGGGCCGCAACGCAGGGTGTCGGCCGGTTTGAGGCCAGTCTCGACCATTTCGAGGAGTTTTACGGGCGCGAGGCCGACCGCATCTCTGCGCAACGGTTGACCGCCCAGCGACTGACCGCCTGACGACGCCGGATCGGTCGGCCGGATCTGTTGGCCGGATCTGACCGGCCGGATCTGTTGGCCGGATCTGACCGGCCGGATCTGTTGGCCGGACCTCATGGGTCGCATTTGATCGGCCCATGTGATTGCCTGCACTCGATCGGCCGCATTTGAGTGGCTGATCGGCTGTACCCGAACGCGCAAGACGCCGCCGAAAGACAGGGCCGCGCTCGGCGGTCCCTGCCCGTGGCAGGCGCCGCGATCCAATCGGTGCAGCCAGTTAAGCAGCGCCCCGACGCAATCAGCGCCGCAACCCAAGCAGCGCCCCGACCCAATTCGTGCCACGACCCAAGCCGCGCCGCGGTTGGCGGGGCGCGCAGCCCGCCCCGGGCAAATTGGCTTATGTGACCAAGTTCACAGACAGGGCGCCGACGCACCGACGACGGTGGTAGGCCTCGGTGTCGTCCCAGCCACCGCTCTTTGGTAGCACGGCGCGGTTTCCCCTCAAACCGTGCCGGAAGATGCAGTGGCCCGCGCCAGTCATGCGCGCATCGGATGCAGTACCGGCGGTGTATCTCCGATGCAGCGCGGTCAGGCTGGGACGGGACACTCGGCAGGCGGGTAGCGCCGCCAGCCAACGCGCCAGCGGCGGTCTGTTGCCCCGCTGGCGCGCCACATTTCGGACCCGCGACCCGGTCGCGGCTTCACGCGCTGTGGTTCCACACAGCGGGACGATTTTCTGTTCCCTGATCAAGCGCTTGCGCAACCGCGCGGCGGGGTGCCACAACTGAACGGTGAACCGCGCGTGGGGTGGGATTGTGCGGCGCAAAAGCGAATCGTGCTGCCTTGTCACCCGTCCGAACGTGCCGGATCGGCAATGCTGCCCATGGATTTTGGGCCGCATGCCTTGTGAAGGAGGTCAGCCATGCCGGGCAATCTGACGCTCGAGGCCCTTGCCGAGGATGTGGATCTCGGGCTGATCGACACCGTCATCATGGCCCAGACCGACATGCAGGGCCGGCTGATGGGCAAACGCTTCCACGCCCGGCATTTCCTGGATGCCGGGGTCGAGGAAACCCATGCCTGCAATTACCTGCTGACCACCGATGTCGAGATGGAGCCTGTGCCGGGCTATGCCATCGCATCCTGGAATACGGGCTATGGCGACGACATCCTGCGCCCGGATCTGTCGACCATGCGGCGCGTGCCCTGGTTGGAGGGCACCGCCCTGGTGCTGTGCGATGTCTTCGACCATGACGGCACAGCCGAGGTGCCGGTCTCGCCCCGCGCCATTCTCAAGGCCCAGATCGCCCGCGCCGCCGAACTGGGGCTTCGGCCGATGATGGCCTCGGAGCTTGAGTTTTACCTCTTTAAGGAAAGCTATGAGGCCGCGCATGGCAACGGCTATCGCGGGCTGACCCCGGTGAGCACCTATAATGAGGATTACCACATCTTCCAGACCTCCAAGGAGGAGGGTGTGATGCGGGCGATCCGCAACGGCCTTTTCGGCGCCGGCGTGCCGGTCGAGACCACAAAGGGCGAGGCCTGGTCGGGGCAGGAAGAGGTCAATGTTCGCTATTCCGATGCGCTCGATGCCGCCGACACCCATGTCGTGACCAAGAATGCGGTCAAGGAGATCTCCTGGGCCAAGGGCTTTGCCGCAACCTTCATGGCCAAATACGACACCGCCGCGGCCGGGTCCTCCTGCCATATCCACCAATCGCTGGTCACGGATGACGGGCCGGCCTTTCTCGATGCCGCGGCCCCCGATGGCATGTCGGCGCTGATGCGCCAGTATCTGGCGGGGCTTTTGACCCATGCCTCGGAGGCCACGCTGTTCCTGGCGCCGAATGTGAACAGCTACAAGCGGTTTCAGGCCGGGACCTTTGCGCCCACCAAAGCGGTCTGGAGCCATGACAACCGCACCGCGGGCTACCGCATCGTGGCGCCCAACAGCCCGGCCCTGCGGATCGAGACCCGCATCGGCGGCGCCGATCTCAACCCCTATCTGGCCTATGCCGCACAGATTGCGGCCGGGTTGGCGGGCATTGCCGGCGGCTATGTGCTGGAGGAGGCCTTTGCCGGCGATGCCTATGGCGGCGAGGGGCGCGAGATCCCCAAAACGCTGCGCAGCGCCATCGCGGCCCTGGACAGATCGGAGACGCTGCGCGCCGCAATGGGCGATGCGGTGATCGATCACTATGTGCATGCGGCGCGCTGGGAACAGGCCGAGCATGACCGCTGCGTGACCGACTGGGAGATCTTCCGCGGCTTTGAGCGGACTTGATGGGCCCGTCGCCTGATCGGCCCGTCGCGCCAGCGGTCAGAGATCTGGTCGGCCGGTCACCCACTCCTCCGAACCGCGAGACGTCATGAACGCCAGAACCCCCGACGCAACACCGAGCGCCTCTGCCAACTGGTCCTATCCGACCCTGGTTCGTTTTGGCCCTGGGCGGATCGCCGAGTTGCCCGAGGCCTGTCGCGAGGCGGGGATCTCGCGGCCGCTGCTGGTGACCGATCGCGGGCTCGCGGCGCTGCCGCTGGTCCTGCAGACCCGTGAGATCCTGCGCGCCGGCGGGCTGACCGATGCGCTGTTTTCAGAGGTCGACGCAAACCCCACCGAAGCGAATCTCGCCCACGGCATTGCGGCCTATCGCGCCGGCGGCCATGACGGCGTGGTGGCGCTGGGCGGCGGCTCCGGGCTCGATCTGGGCAAAGCCGTCGCCTTTATGGCCGGCCAGACCCGGCCGGTATGGGATTTCGAGGATATCGGCGATTGGTGGCAGCGTGCCGATGCCGCGGCGATCGCGCCCAATGTCGCGGTGCCGACAACGGCGGGCACCGGGTCCGAGGTCGGCCGCGCCAGCGTCATCAGCAAAGCCGACACCTCTGAAAAGAAGGTGATTTTTCACCCGCGCATGCTGCCATCCTGCGCCATTTGCGACCCGGAACTGACCGTTGGCCTGCCGCCCGCCTTGACGGCCGGCACCGGGATGGACGCGCTGGCCCATTGCCTGGAGGCCTGGTGCAGCCCGTCCTATCATCCGATGAGCGCAGGCATCGCCTTGCAGGGCATGCGGCTGGTCCGGCGCTTTCTGCCCCGTGCGGTGCGCAACGGCGCCGATTTGGAGGCGCGCGGTCAGATGATGAGTGCCGCGGCGATGGGTGCTGTCGCGTTTCAGAAAGGCCTGGGGGCTGTGCACGCGCTCAGCCATCCGGTGGGTGCGCTCTACAACACCCATCACGGCACCACCAATGCCGTGGTGATGCCCACGGTGCTGCGGTTCAACCGGGGCGTGATCGAGGCGCGGATCGAGGATGCCGCCGCCTGTCTGGGCGTCGCGGGAGGCTTTGACGGGTTCGTGGCCTGGATCGAAGCGCTCAATGCGCGGTTCGGCATCCCGGCGCGCCTGTCGGGTCTGGGCGTCGATGACAGCCGCATTGCGCAAATGGCCGCAATGGCCGTGAACGACCCGACGGCGGGCGGCAACCCGATGCCGCTGACCGAAGCTGCCGCCGCGGCGCTTTACCGCGAGATGATCTGACGCCCGGACCCGGGTCCGGGCCGCCGCACCCGGTCAGCCCTGGGCCTGTGCATTTGTGCAGCCGCCGGCTCAGCCGATTTCGGCCCGCAGCGCCTGCATCTGGGCGGTGAGGATTTCGACCGCCTTTTCATCCGTCAGCCTGCCATCGGCGTCGAATGCCTTTCCCGCGCCGGCGACCATCACCTCAGGCGTTTGCAGCAGGCGCGGGCCGAACGCCGCAAGACAGAGCCGCAGCGAAAATTGCGACCGCTCGCCGCCCGCGCGCCCGGCAGCCGATGACATGATCGCCACCGGTTTGCCCATGAAGGCCATGGGAGGCTCGCGGCTGATCCAGTCGAGCGCGTTTTTCAGCACCCCCGGCAGCGCTTTGTTGTATTCGGGCGTGGAGATCACGATGGCATCGGCCGCCCGGATCTGGGCGGTCAGCCTGGTCACCCCCTCCGGCAGCCCGTCGGCCGCCTCCAGATCGCCGTCATAAAGCGGCAGGCGCAGATCGGCGAATGCGAATGTGCTGGGGCCGAACAGCCGCGCCGCTTCGCGCACCAGCATGCTGTTGGATGACTGTGCCCGCAACGAGCCGGAGATGCCCAACAGGTTCAACATGTCGCTCATGACGGTTCCTTTGATTTGGACTTGGCGCAGTTTGGGCGACCCGCCGGGCAGCGGCAAGCCTGTTGGGGCCTTTGGGCAAATATGTGATTGCGCCCTGCCCCGCCGCGCGACGCCGCAATATCTTGTGGATAACTCCGGCGCAACCGCTGGGTCTTGTCGCATGCCCTTGACATGACGCGACCGAGGCGAAAGCTTGGCTGCGCGTCAGGCAAAGGGATGCGCCCCGTGCAGTTCAGCCGGCTCCGTCTTTTGGGCTTTAAGAGTTTCGTCGATCCGACCGAGCTGGTGATTGCGCCCGGTCTGACCGGTGTGGTCGGCCCCAATGGCTGTGGCAAATCGAACCTCTTGGAGGCGCTGCGCTGGGTGATGGGCGAAAACCGCCCCACCGCGATGCGTGGTGCCGGCATGGAGGACGTGATCTTTGCCGGCAGCGCCGACCGGCCGGCTCGGGCCTATGCCGAGGTCACGCTGACCCTGGACAATTCCGACCGGCTGGCGCCGGCATCGCTGAACGCGACCGACCGGATCGACATCGTGCGGCGCATCACCCGCGACACGGGCTCGGTCTTTCGCGCCAATGGCAAGGAGCTGCGCGCCCGCGACGTGCAGATGCTCTTTGCCGATGCCTCCACCGGCTCGCACTCGCCGGCCCTGGTCCGGCAGGGTCAGATCGGCGAGCTGATCTCGGCCCGCCCAAAGGCCCGTCGCCGGATTTTGGAGGAAGCGGCGGGGATCTCGGGGCTTTATCAGCGGCGCCATGAGGCCGAGCTGAAGCTGCAGGGCACCGAGGCCAACCTCACCCGGGTGCAGGACGTGCTCGACCAGCTCGACCAGCAGATCATCGCGCTGGCCCGGCAGGCCAAGCAGGCGGCGCGCTACCGCGAGATCGCCGCATCGCTGCGGCGCGCCGAGCAGGTGGCGCTGTTTGTGGCCTGGCATGAGGCGGCGCGCGACCATGCGGCGGCCAATGCGGCCTGTCTGGCGGCGCTGCGCGAGGCCGGGCAGGCCGAGGCTGCGTCCGGCGCGGCGGGCCGTGCGCGCGATGCGGCCGAGGCGCGGCTGCCGCCCCTGCGCGACGAAGAGGCGGTGGCCGGGGCGGTCTGGCAGCGCGCCACCATCGAGCTTGCCCAGACCGAGGATGCCGCCGCCCAGGCCGAAACGGCGATCGCCGCGCTGGCAGCACGCATCGAGGAGCTTGACCGCGACGCGGCGCGGGAGGCCGCGCTCGACCGGGATGCCGAAGAAACGACCGCCCGGCTGACCTGGGAAGACAGCGCGCTGAGCACAGCCTCGGACGGGCAGGACGCAGCCCGAGAGGCCGCCGAGACCAAGGTTGCCGCGGCACAAGCCACACTGTCGGAGGCCGAGGCCGAGCATGACCGGCTGGCCGCCGCGGCCGCCCAGCTTGCCGCGCGGCGAAAGACGGCCGAAACCCAGCGCGACGAGACCAAAGCCGCCCATGACGCGGCAGGCCGGGCGCTGGCAGACGTCTCGGCAGGTCTCGCCACGCAAGACGCCGAGGAAACCGCGGCGCGCGATGCCCGGCTGAGCGCCGAGGCAGCACGGGAGGCCGCCCAAAAAGCCGCCGAGGCCGCAGAAACTGCGCTTGGCTCGGCCGAAGCAGCCCGCGCGGCGGCGCAAACCCGCGAGGGCGAGACCCGCTCGGCCCTCGCCGCGCAGGCCGGCAGCGTCAAGGCGCTGGAGGCCGAGCTCGCCGGGCTCGACCGGCTGCTGGCCGCCAAGCTGACCGAACAGGACGGGCTGATCGACCAGGTCTCCGCTGCGCCGGGGATCGAGCCTGCCCTTGGCGCAGCGCTGGGCGACGATCTTTTGCTGCCCGACGCGCCGTCCGAGGGGGCGGAAGGCTGGCACATCCTTCCCCCCCTGGCGCCGCTTCCGCCCATGCCGGCCGGCAGTGAGCCGCTTTCGGCCCATGTGACGGTGCCGCCCTGCCTTGCCCGGCGGATTTCGCAAACGGCGCTGGTGGCCGATGAGGAGGGCGGCGCGCTCTGGACAACGCTAAGCCCCGGGCAGCGGCTGGTCTCGCGCGAGGGCCGGCTCTGGCGGTGGGACGGTCTGCACAGCGCCAGCCGCGACACCGGGGCGGCCGCCGCCTTGCGGCTGGCCCAGCGCAACCGCCGATCGGCCTTGGATGCGGAGCGCGCCACGGCCAAAGAAGCCGCCGCCAGTGCGGAGGCGGCGCATGAAACCGAGCGGCGCAGGCTCGAGACCGCCCGACGCGATGAGACAGAGGCCCGCGCCGCGCGCAAGGCGGCGGATGCGGCGCTGGCCGAGGCCGCGCGCCGGTGCAATCTAGCAGAGGCCGAGGAGGGCCGCCTTGCCGGCCGGCGCGAGGCGCTGACCGCGGCACTGGCGCGGCGGGAGGAGGAGGCAGCGCTCGCCCTCGCCGCCCGCACCGAGGCCGAAGAGGCGCTGGGCGGGGCCGAGAGCCTTGCCGCCGAGCAGGCCGAACTGCGCGACGCGCAGGAGGTCGCGCGCACGGCGCTTGACGCTGCACGGCACGAGATGCTGGCCGCCCGCGCGGCGGCAGACGAGCTGCGCCGGGCCGGTGAGGCCCGGGCCCGGCGCCGGCGCGACATTGCGCAGGAGCTTGCCACCTGGCAGCGCCGGCGCGAGAACGTGCGCAGCCGGCTTGACGATCTCGCGGCGCGCACGGCGACAGCGCAGGTCGAATATGCCGAGGCCAAGGCCCGCCCCGCCGGGCTGGCCGAGGCCCGCGACAGGCTGGCAGGCGCCGTTGCCCAGGCAGAGACCCGGCGCCGGGCTGCTGCCGATGCGCTGGCCCAGGCCGAAACCGCCCTGCGTGAGGCAAATGCCGGGGCGCGGGATGCCGAGCGCATCGCGAGCACCGCCCGCGAAGGCCGGGCGCGCGCCGATGCGCTGCGCGAGGCGGCAACTCTGCGTCTGGAGGAGGCCGCGCGGCGCATTGTCGAGGAAACCGGGGCGCAGCCAGACGCGCTGCGCGACACGCTCGGGCTGAGCGATGACCGGCTGCCGGGGCGCGACGCGTGCGAGATCGAAATCTCGCGTCTGACCCGGCAGCGCGACGCGATGGGCGCGGTCAATCTGCGCGCCGATCAGGACCGGCAGGAGATCCAGGCCGAGCAGGCGACCCTGGCGGCCGAAAAGGACGATCTGGAAGCCGCCATCACCAAGCTGCGACTCGGCATTGCCGAGCTCAACCGCGAGGGAAGGCAGCGCCTTCTGGCCGCGTTCGAAGAGGTCAACCGCAACTTCTCCGCCCTCTTCCGGCATCTCTTCGGTGGCGGCGAGGCCAATCTGGTTCTGGTCGAAAGCGAGGATCCGCTCGATGCGGGGCTGGAGATCATGTGCATGCCCCCGGGCAAGAAGCTCTCCACGCTGTCGCTCCTGTCGGGAGGCGAGCAAAGCCTGACCGCGATCAGCCTGATCTTTGCGGTGTTCCTGGCCAAGCCCGCACCGATCTGCGTGCTCGACGAGGTCGACGCCCCGCTCGACGACGCGAATGTGACGCGGTTTTGCGATCTGCTCGACGAAATGGCGCGGCGGACCGAAACGCGCTTTCTCATCATCACCCATCACGCCATCACCATGAGCCGGGTGAACCGGCTTTTCGGCGTCACCATGGCCGAACGCGGCGTCAGCCAGCTCGTCTCGGTCGATCTGACCAATGCGGCCGAACTGGTCGAGGGTGGCTGATCTGTGCCGGATTGCGGCGGCGCCGTGGCAATACGCAAACCCTCCGCCGCATTATGCGCCGAAATTGCCCTGCCGATGTTCCATTGCGCGCTCAATTTCAGTAAATTGTGATTGTATACACAGTCAGTGCCGCGGTTCCGGACCATGTTTACCCAGAGCCGCAACAAGGTGGGTGGAAAGATGAAGTACAGCGTAAACGATATGGTGGATGGGCTGAGCACCACGGATGTCGAGTGTATTCAGGAGCTGAGCCGCGGCGAGAACCGGGACCGGATCCCCTCGCCCTATGCGGAACGGCTGCTGGAAATGGGCCTGGCAAATCTGGAAATGGGTCATCTCTATCTGACCGTCTCGGGACGGCGGGTGGCGCGCATCCTGCAAGGCTGACCGGCCGAGGGGCGACAATACCAGCGATGCGGGCCCGATTGGGCTTGAGTGTCGCAAAACTGTCATTTATGCCCCGTGGATGGAACGAGAGCTTAAAGTCTTGTCCGAGCCGGCCGCCCTGGCCCGGCTTGCGAAACATCCGATGCTGGTCGAGCGCGGCGAAGGTGGTGCGAAGCGCACCCTCACCTCGATCTATTTCGACACCGCCGAGCGGCATCTGGCCCGGCAGGGCATGGCATTGCGGATCCGCCGCAAGGGCCGGTCCTGGGAACAGACGCTCAAACATCAGCGGCAGGCGCTGAGCGCCGGGCTTTCAACGCCCGAGGAGCTGAGCTTTCCCGTCCGGCACCCCCAGCCCGATCTCGACCATCCCGACACAACCGGTCTGCTGGAAACGGCCCGCTTGCATTTGCAGGGGCAGATCCCGGAGCCGGTCTTCGAGACCCGGATCGAACGGCGGCTGTGGGTTCTGGATCTGCCCCAGGGCCGGGTCGAGATTGCGCTCGATTCGGGCGAGATTGCCGCCGGCGCGCATCTTGTTCCCATCCATGAGGTTGAGATCGAACTGGTCTCGGGCGGGCTGGAGGCGGTCTATGCCGCCGCACAGGCCCTGTTTGACGAGGGGCCGCTTCAGTTCTCGCCGCTCAGCAAAGCCGCGCGGGGCTACCGGCTGGCCGAGGGCAAGGGCGATCTGCCGCCCCGAGCGCCGCGTCTGGCCGGCCGGCCGGGATACCCGGGCGATGCGACCGTCGAGACCGCGATGCGCGACGTGCTGCGCGACTGTCTGGCCCAGATCGCCGAGAACGCAGCTCTGATCGCAAGCGACGATGCGCCCGAGGGGCCGCACCAGCTTCGCGTCGGGCTGCGGCGGCTGCGCACGGCGCTGGCGCTCTTTAAGGAAGGGTCGGACCTGGTGGTGGGCAGCCTCGCCAACCGGGCGCGCACCCTTGCCCAGATTGCGGGCGCGCAGCGCGATCTCGACGTGCTCACCGATGAAATCGCAGCGCCGATCCTGGCGGCCTTTGAGGATGATGCGGCGCAACACGCTCTGATGGAGGCGCTTGCCGCAGAACGGGCCTCGCGCCGTGCTACGCTGCGCGCGGAGCTTGCCAAACCCCAGACCACCGCCTTCATCCTGGATCTCGCCGCCTTTATCGAAACCCGCGGCTGGCTTGACCGGACCGACTGGTCCCAAACCGGCCGTCTCGCCCGACCGATCGGCAGGTTTGGGGCAGAGCAGCTCGACCGGCGGTTTGCAAAGCTGCACCGGCGGGGGCGCAAGCTCGCCAGTGCCACGATCGAGGATCGGCACGCGCTGCGCAAAGAGCTCAAGAAACTGCGCTACACGACCGAGTTCCTGCGCCCGGTCTGGGGGAAACGCGCGCGCGGTTTCTTCAAGGCGATGAAATTGCTGCAGGACGGGTTTGGCCGACTCAACGATGCGGCCACCGCGCAGACCCTGCTTTGGGGTGCCGTTGCGCCCGGCGCGGGCGATCCCGGCGCGCAGCGTGCGGCTGGGTTTGTGCTGGGGGTGGTGTCCGAACGCATGGCAGCAGAGCTTGCCCGGTTCGACGCGCTTTGGGCCCAGTTCGAGAAAGAACGCCCGTTCTGGCGCTGACGCCGGCCGGGCCGTGTGGAGTGAGTGTGGTGGGCTGGCCGTGAGGCGGGCCCACGTCGGATCGGAATTGCTCGGCCGGGCCGAGGTCAGCGCGCGGTTAGAGTGGGGTCAGCGCGGGGTCAGAGCGGGCGGACCGCCTCGCCCACGCCCACCTCGCCGAAAATCGCCCGGGAATGGGTTTCCAGATAGATCCGCAACCAGGGCGTGAACCGCTCCGGATTGGCCGCAATCTCGCGCCGCAGCACCGGCAGGGGAACCCAGCGCACGCTCAGCACCTCTTCGGGATTGGGCTGGAGCTTGAGCTGAAAGGGCGCAAAGGCGGTGAAGATGTCGACCACCTCATGCTCGATCAGACCGCTCCCCACATCGGCGCGGTACTCGACCTGCTCGCGATAATGCAGCGACAGCCCGGTGATGCCCAGCTCCTCGAACAGCCGGCGGCTTGCGCATTCACCCGGGCTTTCCTGCCAATGGGGATGCGTGCAGCAGCTGTTCGCCCATAGCCCAGGCGTGTGATACTTGCCCAGCGCGCGCTGCTGCAGCAGCGTCTCATGCCCGCGCATTACAAAGACCGAGATGGCCTTGTGGCGCAGCCCGCGGCGATGCACGTCGAGCTTTTCGATCGGGGTCAGCTGGCCGTCCTGCCAGGCGGGAATCGCGTCCATCATGCCGCCTTTCTCACATCGTCGCGGGGGGCTGCCGGCACCAGGCGCCAAAGATGGGCAAGGTTCTTGGCCATGATCTTCAGATGCGCCATGGGCCGTGCGCGCACGAGTTTCTTATTCATATAGGCCTCGAAGGTCAGGCGCTGGACATCGACATCGTGGCACAGGCTGACAAAGCGCTCGCGCCGTTCGTCCGAGCGGTAATAGGCGTCCTGCATCGCGCCCAGCACGCGAAAGACCGTGCCATGCTGGCGCAGAAACCGCTTGCGGGCCTGGGCAAGATCGCGCACCTCGCCCGAGGCAAGCGTGGCGAGCGCGGCCTGGGCCGCCTCCTCCCCGCCGATCATGGCATAATAGATCCCCTCACCCGAAGAAGGTGCGACCACCCCGGCCGCATCGCCCGCAAGCACCACATCACGGCCATTGTCCCAGCGCGACAGGGGTTTGAGCGGGATGGGCGCCCCCTCGCGCCGCACCGTGCGGCAATTGGCAAGCCCCGAGGCCGCGCGCAGCGCTGCGGTCGCGGCCTTCAGATCGACGCCGGC
>JBCBKN010000030.1:0-19177 GCA_038521775.1 Pseudomonadota bacterium
AAGAACTTTTTTGGAGTGGCGACCCCTGAAGGATTCGAACCTTCGACCTGCGGATTAGAAGTCCGCTGCTCTATCCAGCTGAGCTAAGGGGCCGGCCCGGCTCCAGATAGCCTGCCCGCGCGCCAATTGCAAAATCGCCGCCGGGCGCGGCGATGTGCCCCGTCCGGCGGCGTCTCGGGTGTGTCCTTGGGGACACCGCGCGCGGGGGAGGGCCCGTCGCGCAAAGTCCGGTTCTGGTGCTGCCCAGGCGCGGCATCGCGTCCCGGGCAGCCAAATCCCCTAGAGGATCAGGTCGGTCTCGCTGACCGCGTCACCGCGCACATCGATGGTGAAATCCGCCAGCTTGTTGCCGGTGCGGTCGACCTGCACCAGGCTCCGTGTCGCCGAGATGTCGAGGATCCTGATCTCGCCGCCTGCGCCGGAGAAGAGATTGACCAGCTCAAGCGCCTGGGATCCGGCCATTGCGGTGTCGGCATCGATATCGGAGAAGTCGATGCCGTCGAGGCCGGTTTCGAAGCCGGTGATCACATCGGCGTCGCGGGCCACGGCGTTGCTGTGGAAGAGCGAGTCGAAATCATAGATGTCCGACCCCATCGCGCCGACCATGATGTCGCGACCGGCACCGCCGTTGAGAATGTCGTCCCCGCCGCCGCCAAGCAACACGTCATTCCCGGCATGGGCGATCATCCGATCATCGGCGCCCGTGCCTTTGAGCGTGTCGTCATTGCCGGTGCCATAGACATTGTTCGGCGCTTCCTTGGGCGCGGCACTGTCCTGCGGAACCCGGTTGAGGATGCGCGGATTGCCGTTTGAATCGGCGATCAGCAGGGCCTCGACATCCTCGATGGGCCGGGAGAGCATGTAGACATCCTCGATCTTGCCATCGAAGAAGTCGCGCAGGTTCAGATCGGCCCCATTGCGCGAGCCGGTCGAGGCGCCGAGCACGGTGTGCTCGGTATTGCCCAGCATGCCGGCCTCGAACCCGTCATCCTCATCGACCAGCGTGCCGTTGACATAGAGCTTGATGCTGTCGGCGTCGAAGGTGAAGGCGACGTGGTATTCCTTGCCCGCCTCGATCTCCTCATCAAAATCCAGCTCGCGGCTTTCATCGGTGCCCTGGAAGCGGACCTCCAGCTTGCCATTGCCGGCGATCTTGACCTCAAGATGCCCGCCATTGAGAAAGCCGGTATGGTCCTTGGACAGCAGCGCCTGGGTGCCGTCGCCCGGATCGTCAGCGGTGAAGCTGAACATCCAGGTGCCTTCGTCGCGTGCCTGGGCGCCGCGATGCGGGATGACGGCGTACTGGCCATTGCCGTTGAAGTTGCGCCCGGCATGTTCGGCAAGGATCTGCGGCATGCCGCCAAGACCGGCGGCCGGGTTGTCCATCTCGACCAGCGGCGAGCGGAGGTATTTGTTGGACGAGAACGCCTCGGGGTCCGAGCCGATCGGGTCGCCGGCAACATCCCGGCTGTCATAGCCAAAGAGCACATTGCCGTCGTCATCCACGCTGCGCTTGGTGGTGCCGGTCGGGGCGATGGCCTCCTGCAGCTCATCGATGGTCTCGACAATGCCGTAAAAGGCCATGCGGTTGGTCAGCACATCCTCTTCGCGCACCAGATCGCCATGCACGACGATATAGCCGATCTGATCCTCGTCATGCGCGCCGCCATTGGCGCCCTGCTGCGAATAGACCGAGATCACCGAGACGGCGCTGTCGTTGAAGCCATCCTTGTTGCTGTCGACCATCTTGTAGGTGATGTCGATATTGGCGGTGTGCCCGGCCACGACGATGCTGTCCTCATCAGCGTCGTAATCGGCGATGATCTCCACCCCGATGCCATCGACCCAATGGTCGTGGATGCGGTCATTCTCGCCCGCAACGCCCTGCCAGTCGATGCTGCGATCCTCCTCGACATGCTCCATGAGAATGTCGAGCTTGGCGTTGATCGTGGGCTGGAAGTAGAAGAGATCGCGCCCGCCGCCGCCGACCAGGATGTCATCGGCGACCAGCGGCTGATCGACCCAATCGACCAGCTTGAGATACTGGTTGGAGATCGACGGGTCGGGGAAGTCGCGTGAGGGCTCGCCCAGCACAAGCTGCCCGGCCCGCTGTTCGCCGGCATCCGACCGGCTCATCAGCACATCGTCGCCATCGCCGCCCAGCAGAAGGTCCGAGCCGCGCCCGCCATCGAGATAGTCGCGCCCGGCGCCGCCCTGCAGGATGTCGTCGCCGTAATCGCCCATCAGGCTGTCATCGCCGGCGCCGCCGTAAAGCCGGTCATCGCCGCCTTCACCATCCAGCATGTCATCGCCATTGCCGCCGGCAATGATGTCCTTTGCCTTGTAGATCGGATCGACGCCCGAACGGCCGTTCAGGAAGGGCGCCGGGCCCCGGTCATAGAGCACGCCGACCTGGGTTTCATTGAGCGCGTCTTCCTTGGTGAAGCCGCCCCAGAGGCCGAAATCGGCCATGGCGCCCTCGAAGGCATCGCTCAGGTCGTCATCGGTGGTGGCAAACCCGCCCGCGCTGGTCGAGCTGTCGCGGTTGGAGGTGTTCGCGCCCAGCACCCAGCCTTCGGTGTTCATGGTCAGATAGGCTTCGGTGTACTCGCCGGGCGTGTCGACATTGCCCTCGATCGGCACCCAGCGGAAATCGCTCAGCGTCTGGCCATCGAGATAGACCTGAACCCCATCCTCGGTGAAGGAGACGGCGATATGGGCCCATTCGCCCTCCTCGACCAGCCCCTTGGTGGTGATCCAGGAGCGGTTGGCGCCGCCATCGCCCTGGGCCATGCGCAGGAAGAGCCCGCCATCCTCGGTCACGCCAAGGCGGAAATGACCGCCATCGCCCTGACCCTTGGCATCCTTGGACAGGATCGTCATGTCGTCGGACAAATCATCCGGCCGGACCCACATCGCAATGGTGCCCTGGCTGAACTGATGCGCGACGTCATGCTCGACATAGGCAAAGTCGTCTTCGCCATTGAAGTAGAGCGCCGAGCCCTGGGTCCCCGTCGGCCCGGTCGTGCCGCCATCGGTGCGGATCAGCGCCTGGTTTTCGTAGAGCTTATAGGCGCGCGCCGCGTCACCGCCGCGCAGGTCGACCGAGCTGCCCTGGCCATTGTCGGACAGCCGCCAGAATGCCAGCGCGGCCGGGGTCGTGTCGACACCGCCCGGCATGGCCGACAGCTCATCATCGGCATTGGTGCCGGTCATGGTCTTGCCGTTGATCGCCACCTCGCGCAGCGGGTCGATATGCCCGCGCGTGAACTCGACATTGCGCGCGGTCGGGTCGCCGGTGGTCACCTGGCGCGCATAGGGGTTGTCCATGAAGTTTTCGGGCGAGCCGGTGATCGGCCCTTCATTCATCATGGAGCTGCGGGTGTCATAGCCGAAATACTTCGTGCCGCCGACCGTGGTCACCTTGGTCTGGCCCGCGGGATAGAGCGCCTCTTCCAGATCGTCGATGTGATCGACCATCCCATAGGTGACGCCGGCATCGACCTCGATGTCGTCTTCTTCGACCCGGTCGCCATGCACGATCAGCTGGCCGATCAGATCCATCGCATGCGCGCCGCCGCCGCCATGCTGGTTGGAGGTGACGGTGACGATGCTTTCCAGATCGCCATCGCGGTCGGTGTCGCGGTATTCGATCGAATGGATGTTCACGGTGTGGCCGATCAGCGCGATCTTGTCCTCGCCCGCCACATAATCGGCGATCATGTCGATGCCGAAGCTGTCGACCCAGTGGTCGTGCAGTTCGTTGTTCTCGCCCGCGACCCCGGCCCAGTTGATGCTGCCATCCGAGCGGACATGCTTGCGCACGATGTCGAGCTTGCCGCTGAGCTGGGGCGAGATCAGGAAGGTGTCATTGCCCGCGCCGCCGACCAGGATGTCATCGGCAATCTTGGGGTGGTTCTCCCAGCCCTTGAGCATCTGGCGGTTCTGGTTGACCTCGCCATCGGGGTCGTCGCGGGTGGGCATGCCCACCGCAAGCTGGCCGATGCGGGGCAGGCCGGCATCCGAGCGAGCGATCAGGATGTCGTCGCCATCGCCGCCATTGAGCATGTCGGAGCCGCGGCCGCCATCCATGATGTCATTGCCGCCGCCGCCGAACAGCCGGTCATGGCCATAGCCGCCTTCGACGGAATCGTCGCCGCCCTTGCCGACCAGCAGGTCGTTGCCGCCCTTGCCGTCAAGCTCGTCACGGGTGTTGGTGCCATCGGTGCGCCGGCCGGCATCATAGGCGTCTTCACCCAGGAAATGCGACGGGTGATAGATCGCCTTGTTGATGACCTTCTGGCTGTTCATCTCCGAGATGAATTCGCCCCGGCTGGAATAAAACGCGCTTTGATCGACGACGAGGCCGTCCATCTCCAGGCTCAGCGACTGCCCGCCGCCGCCATCGAAATAAAGCAGGTCGATCTTGTAGAGGCCGCCGTCGAATTCGGCCACCCGGTCGGTCGCCGAGGTGCCGCGCCCGCCCTCGTGATGCGAGAAGGTGACGCCGCCGATCTGCAGCGAAAAGCCGTCATCGGAGCGCACGGTGATCTCATGCACGCCCTCGGGGATGTACATGAAGCCGGTAAAGGACATGCCGGCGGGGCCCATGACCAGCGCCTCGGCATTGCCGCCGCGCACGCTTGCCGCGTCATCGCCCAGGAATTCGGCCACGCTTGCGTCGGAATCCGCTGCCCGGTAGCTCACCGCGCTGGAGGTGAAGGCCAGGTCTGGCCCGTTGTTGAGCATGATCTCGCGCAGCCGCGTGATCGACCCGATCGAGTCTCCCGGTGCGTAAACGCGCCCGATAAGACCGGTGCCCTCGACAGGCACGCCTTTGATTTGATTGAGCCCCAGAACCGGACGCACGCCTTGCGGCGTGTCAATTTCCGACGGATCGAACTGCATTTCCTACCTCGTCACGACACAAATGCGCGAGTACAGGCGGCGTACAGGCTTTGCCCGCACGGCGATGAGCTACTGGTCGAGTTGTCCCCAGCGGGTCAAAGGCCGCCATTAGATCGCGCATCGGCCACCGGAATGGCCATCCCCAGGTTGCGCCCCCAACCCGACAGATAAACTAGCAGCATCTGCGCAAAGATCGAACAGAAAAGAACTGCGAATACAGCGTTTTTTTGGGATGGCGTGCCAAAGTCCTGCCCCAGTTCGGCAAGACTCCGCGATTCGATTGCGATTTTGGCGGATTATTGCCGGCTGCTGCGCCGGTTGGTGGAGTTTGCCGCATAATCGCGCAGTGGCGTTCCGCGCGATTGCCCCAGTTTAGGCGCGTTTGCGCTTGGGAGGAATCAAATCCGTGATGGTTCCCTCAAACATCTCGGCCGCAAAGTTAACCGTTTCTGAAAGCGTCGGGTGGGGGTGGATGGTGTGCCCGATATCGGTTGCATCCGCGCCCATCTCGATGGCAAGCGCCACCTCGGAGATCAGATCGCCCGCATTCGTGCCCACGATGCCCGCGCCGATGATGCGGTCGGTCTCCTCATCGAAAAGCACCTTGGTCACGCCCTCGCTGCGCGCATTCGACAGCGACCGGCCCGAGGCCGCCCAGGGAAAGCTGCCCTTGCCATATTTGATGCCCTTGGCCTTGGCCTCGGTCTCGGTGAGCCCCGCCCAGGCAACCTCGGGGTCGGTATAGGCGACCGAGGGGATCACCCGCGCATCGAAGGCCCGCTTATGGCCCGCCGCGACCTCGGCGGCGACCTTGCCCTCATGCACCGCCTTATGGGCAAGCATCGGCTGGCCCACCAGATCGCCGATGGCAAAGATATGCGGCTGGTTGGTGCGCTGCTGGTTGTCGACCTCGACAAACCCGCGCTCGGTCACCGCCACACCCGCCTTTTGGGCATCGACCAGCCCGCCATTGGGCCTGCGCCCCACCGCGACCAGGATCTTGTCGAACCGGTCGTCGAAGCTGCCATCGGGTCCCTCAAAGGTGACCTTCAGGCCGCTTTTCTGCGCCTCGACCGCCGTGACCTTTGTCTTCAGATGAATGGCTTCATAGCGTTTCTTCACCCGATCGGCGAGCGGCTTGACAATGTCCTTGTCAGCCCCGGGCATGAGCTGGTCCATCAGCTCCACGACCGTGATCTTGGCACCCAACGCATCATAGACGCAGGCCATTTCCAGCCCGATGATGCCGCCGCCCAGAACCAGCATCCGCTTGGGAATGTCGGCAAGCTCCAGCGCCCCGGTGCTGTCGACCACGCGCGGGTCGTCATGCGGGATGAAGGGCAGGGCGACAGGCTCGGAGCCCGCCGCGATGCAGGCCTGATCAAACGAGATATGGGTGGTTTTGCCGTCGCCATCGGTCACCGCGACCATGTTGGCCGAAACGAACCGCCCCACACCGCTGGCCACCGTGACCTTGCGCTGCTTGGCAAGGCCCCCCAGCCCGCCGACAAGCTTGCCCACGACGCTGTCCTTCCAGCCGCGCAGGGCGTCGAGATCGATCTTGGGCTTGCCCAGCGCGATGCCGTGATCGGCCATCTCCTCGGCCTCGGTGATCACCTTGGCGGCATGCAACAGCGCCTTGGAAGGGATACAGCCAACATTGAGGCACACCCCGCCCAGGGTGGGGTTGCGCTCGACCAGCACGGTTTGCAGCCCCAGATCGGCGGCGCGGAAGGCGGCCGTATAGCCGCCCGGGCCCGAGCCCAGCACAAGAAACTGGGCATGCATGTCGGCACGCGCATCGCTGGTCGCGGCCGCAGGCGCGGCCGGCTGGGACGCAGCAGGCGGGGTGGTGGGAGCGGCCGCAGGGGCGGCTGCGGGGGCCTCTGCCGCGCCTTCTGCCTCCAGGGTCACGATCAGCGTGCCTTCCGAGACGCTGTCCCCCTCCTTGACCTTGATCTCCACGATCTTGCCGGCGGCGGGGGAGGGGACCTCCATCGTCGCCTTGTCGCTTTCCAGCTCGACCAGCGGGTCTTCCGCTGCGACCGTATCGCCGGGGCTGACCAGCACCCCGATCACCGGCACATCGGAGAAGTCGCCGATATCCGGAACCCTGACCTCTATCACTGCCATCTTCGCGCCCTCACAGCATCAGATTGCGCTCATCGGAGAGAAGCTCCTTGAGCGTGGCGCAAAAGCGCGCGGCCAGGGCGCCGTCGATGGCGCGGTGATCATAGGAGAGCGACAGGGGCTGCATCAGCCGCGGCACGAAGCCCTCGCTCTCCTTGTCCCAGACGGGCTGCATCTTGGAGCGTGTCAGGCCCAGGATCGCCACCTCGGGCGCGTTCACGATGGGGGTAAAGGAGGTCCCGCCAATGCCGCCGAGCGAGGAGATGGTAAAGCTCGCCCCCGACATGTCGGCCGCCGAAAGCTTGCCGTCGCGCGCCTTGGCCGACAGCGTGCCAAGCTCGCGCGAGATCTCCACCAGCCCCTTGGCATCGGCATTGCGGATCACCGGCACCACCAGCCCCTGCGGCGTGTCGGCGGCAAAGCCGATATGGTAGTAGCTTTTGCGGATCAGCTTGTCGCCATCGGGATGGATCGAGGAATTCACCTCCCAATGCGTCTTGAGCGCGCTCACACAGGCCTTGATCACAAAGCTCAGCAGCGTCACGCGATAGGGGTCGCGGTCGGCCTTGGCCTTGCCGTCAAGCAGCCGGCGGAAGGCAGCGAGCCCGGTGATGTCGGCTTCCTCGTTATGGGTGACATGCGGGATGTTGAGCCAGGAGCGGTGCAGCGCGGGGCCGGAGAGCTTTTTGATCCGGCTCATCTCGACATCTTCGATGGGCCCGAATTTCGTGAAATCCACCGCCGGAATGGGCGGGATGCCCGACCCGCCTGTCGCCGCGGGCCCTGCAGGGGCGGCTTTCTCGGTCACCGTCTTGAAGGCGCCGGCCACATCCTCGCGCAGGATCCGGCCCTTGCGACCCGACCCGGCAATGCTGGCCAGATCCACCCCCATCTGGCGGGCAAAGGCCCGCACCGAGGGCGAGGCATGGGCGGATTTATGCGCTCCCTCATCGACCCGGGCCAGGCTGCCGGCGCGCTCGCCCTGTGCAGGCGGGGCGGGTTGGGCTGCTGGCGCAGGTGTGGGAGCGGGTGCGGGCGCCGGAGCGGGCGCTGCCGGGGCATCAGCGCCGTTTGCCGCGGCGGGTGTGGCGGGTGCGGCATCCTCGGCCGCGCCGGTTTCCAGCATCAGGATCAGCGATCCTTCCGAAACCGTGTCACCCTCCTTGACCTTGATCTCCTTGACCGTGCCCGCGGCGGGCGCCGGCACTTCCATGGTCGCCTTGTCGCTTTCAAGCTCGACCAGCGGGTCTTCCGCTGCGACCGTGTCGCCGGGCGCCACCAGCACGCCGATCACCGGCACATCCGCGAAATCGCCGATATCCGGCACGGTCACCTCAAGGGTGCTCATGGGCATTCCTCCTCGCTTCCGCGTGCGTCAGACCAGCCGCGGATTGGGCTTGTTGCCGTCGATGTCGTATTTGTCGAGCGCCTCGGCCATGACCTGCCGATCGATCGCGCCCGCTTTGAGAAGTTCGACCATGGCGGCCGCGGCGATGTGGTTGGCGTCGACCTCAAAGAACCGGCGCAGGCTGGCACGGCTGTCGGACCGCCCGAACCCGTCGGTGCCCAGCACCGAATAGCTCTGGCTCACAAAGGGCCGGATCTGCTCGGAATAGGCCTTGATATAGTCCGTGGCCGCGATGACCGGCCCTTTGACCTTGGCAAGCGTCTGCGTGACATAGGGAACTCGCGGGTCCTCCAGCGGGTTCAGCCGGTTCCAGCGCGCGCAATCCTGCCCGTCGCGCGCGAGCTCATTCATCGAGGTGGCCGACCAGATATCCGCCGTCACCCCAAAATCTTCCTTGAGCTTCTCGGCGGCCTGCATGGCCTGCACCAGGATCGTGCCCGAGCCCATCAGATTGACATGCTTCTTGCCGGGCCGTGCGGTTTTGGTGAGCCGGTAGAGCCCCTTCAGGATCCCCTCCTCCGCCCCCTCGGGCATGTCGGGATGGCCGTAATTTTCGTTCATCAGGGTGAGGTAGAAATAGACATCCTCCTGATCGGCAAACATCCGCTGCAGCCCGTTCTGGACGATCACCGCCACCTCATACTGAAAGGTGGGGTCATAGCTGATGCAGTTGGGGATGGTGCCGGCCAGAACATGGCTGTGCCCGTCCTGATGCTGCAGCCCCTCGCCATTGAGCGTGGTGCGCCCGGCCGTGCCGCCCAGCATGAAGCCGCGCGCGCGGCTGTCGCCGGCCGCCCAGGCCAGATCGCCGATGCGCTGAAATCCAAACATCGAGTAATAGATGAAAAAGGGGATCATCGGCACGCCATGCACCGAATAGCTGGTCGCGGCGGCGATCCAGTCGGCCATGGCGCCGGCCTCGTTGATGCCCTCCTGCAGGACCTGGCCGCTCTCGCTCTCCTTATAGTACATCAGCTGGCCTTCATCCTCGGGCGTGTATTGCTGGCCCTTGGGATTGTAGATGCCAAGCTGACGGAACATGCCTTCCATGCCGAAGGTGCGGCTCTCATCGGGCACGATCGGCACGACATATTTGCCGATATTCTTGTCGCGGCAGAGCGTGTTGAGCACCCGCACAAAGGCCATGGTGGTGGAGATCTCGCGCTCTCCGGTGCTTTTGAGCTGGCCGGCAAAGGCGTCCAGCCCCGGGATTGTGAGCTTGGGCGCATCCTGCCAGACACGCTGCGGAAAGGCCCCGCCCAGCGCCTCGCGCCGCGCCATCATGTAGTCATGCTGATCGCGGGTCAGCTCCAGCAAGGGCGCATCGCCGACATGCTCGTCATCGACCGGGATCTCGAAGCGGTCGCGGAAGGCCTGGAGCTGTTCCAGCGCCATCTTCTTTTGCTGATGGGTGGTGTTCTGGCCCTCGCCGGCATCGCCCATGCCATAGCCCTTGACGGTCTTGACCAGGATCACCGTCGGGGCGCCGTTGCTGGCCACCGCCGCGGCATAGGCGGCATAGACCTTTTCGGGATCATGCCCGCCGCGGCGCAGCGCCCAGATCTCGGCATCCGTCCAGTCTTTGACCAGCTCGGCCGTTTCGGGATATTTGCCGAAGAAATGGTCGCGGATGTATTTGCCCGAGCGGCTTTTGAAGGTCTGGTAATCCCCGTCGACGGTTTCCATCATCAGCTCGCGCAGCTTGCCGGTGACATCGGCGGCCAGCAGCGAATCCCAGCCCTTGCCCCAGACCAGCTTGATCACGTTCCAGCCGGCGCCGCGGAACTCGCCCTCCAGCTCCTGGATGATCTTGCCATTGCCGCGCACCGGCCCGTCGAGCCGCTGCAGGTTGCAGTTGATCACAAAGATCAGGTTGTCGAGCGACTCGCGCGCCGCCAGGCCGATCGCGCCCAGCGATTCCGGCTCGTCCATCTCGCCATCGCCGAGGAAGGCCCAGACCTTGCGGCCCGTCGGCCCGGCGCCCATCTGGGCGAGCCCTCGGTTGTGCATGTATTTCATGAACCGGGCCTGGTAGATCGCCATCAGCGGGCCCAGCCCCATCGAGACGGTGGGGAACTGCCAGTAATCGGGCATCAGCCAGGGATGCGGATAGCTCGACAGCCCCTCGCCCGAGACCTCCGAGCGGAAGTTCTCCATCTGCTCGCGGCTGATCCGGCCTTCCATGAAGCTGCGCGCATAGATGCCCGGCACCGCATGGCCCTGAAAGAAAACCAGATCGCCGCCATGATCGGCCGTCCGCGGACGCCAGAAATGGTTGAGGCCCATATCGTAAAGCACCGCGGCCGAGGCAAAGCTTGCGATATGCCCGCCATATTCGGAGGAGATCCGGTTGCGCTTGACCACGGTCGCCATGGCGTTCCAGCGGTTGATGGTGCGGATGCGCCATTCCATCGCCAGATCGCCCGGATAGTCCGGCTGCTGATCATGGGGGATGGTGTTGACGTATTCGGTGGTATCGGAGAAGGGCAGGTTGGCGCCGTGCTGGCGCACCACCTGGACGGCATTGTCCAAAAGGTAATGCGCCCGGTCCGGGCCGTCCCGGTCGATCACATCCTCGATGCTCTCGCGCCATTCGCGGGTCTCGATCGGATCGATGTCCGGGGTCTCGTCCTTCATGAGGCTTCCTCCTGACCGCCTTGTCGTTGCGTCACCACAAAGAAAGCCGGGAGGCGACTTGTCAACGGATGGTATGCCATCGCATGGCGGAGTTGCGTCTCGCTCAGATCAATGCCGGCGGTTTGGGGCCGCCCGTGGCCCAGTCGAGCAGCTCGACCGTGTGCACCATCGGGATCTCGGTCGCCGCCCCGATCTGCATCATGCAACCGATATTGCCCGCGGCGATGACCTGCGGCTGCGTGGCCTCGATATTGGCAAGCTTGCGGGCCTTGAGCTGGGCGGAAATCTCCGGCTGCATCAGATTGTAGGTGCCCGCCGAGCCGCAACAGAGATGCCCCTCGGCCGGCTCGACCAGATCAAAGCCGGCCTTGCGCAGCAGGGTCTTTGGATGCGCGGTGATCTTTTGGCCGTGCTGCAGCGAGCAGGCGGCGTGATAGGCCACCTTGAGGGGCGGCGCTGCGGGGGCGTCGAGCCCAAGCTCGACCATCACCTCGGAGATGTCGCGGGCGATCCCGGCGACCCGGTCGGCATCCTTGGCCAGCGCCGTGCCCCGAAACATATGCCCGTAATCCTTGACCGTCGTTCCGCAGCCCGAGGTGTTGATCACAATTGCATCAAGCCCCGCGCCGTCGATCTCGCGGGCCCAGGCGCGGATGTTGCGGGCCGCCGTGGCATGGCTTTCGGCCGTTTTGCCCATATGGTGGGTCAGCGCGCCGCAACAGCCCGCGCCTTCGGCCACCACCACCTCGGCCCCATGGCGGGTCAGCAGCCGGATCGTGGCATCGTTGATGTCGGTGTTGAGCGCGCGCTGCGCACAGCCGGTCATCAGCGCGACCCGCATGCGCCGTTCGCCCTGCGCCGGAAACACCTGCGGGTCGTCATTGCGGCTGACCGGGGGCAGCGAGCCCGGCGCCATCTCCAGCATCGCGCGCAGCCGCGCATCCGGAACCAGGCGTCGGAACGGCCGGGCAATGCGCGCACCCAGCATGGCCAGGCGAAACCGCATCGGATAGGGCAGAGTGCGCGCCAGGATCCAGCGCAGGGCCCGCTCATCCCAGGGCCGCCGGTAGCGCTGCTCGATATACTCGCGGGCGTGATCGACCAGATGCATGTAATGCACGCCCGAGGGGCAGGTGGTCATGCAGGCAAGGCAGCTCAGGCAGCGGTCGATATGGGTCACTGTCTTGGGGTCCGGCGCGCGCCCGGTCTCCAGCATCTCCTTGATCAGGTAGATCCGGCCGCGCGGGCTGTCGAGCTCATCGCCCAAAAGCTGGTAGGTCGGGCAGGTCGCGGTGCAAAAGCCGCAATGCACGCAGGATCGCAGGATCTTGTTGGAATGCGCGATCTGCGGATCGGCAAGCTGGGTGTCCGTAAACTGTGTCTGCATGTCAGCCCATGAGCCCGGGGTTGAGAATGCCGCGCGGGTCGAACCTTGCCCGCAGGCCGCGCGACAGGGCCGCCACCGCATCGGGCTCGCGCGGAAAGGCGCCCAGCCGGGCCCGGGTCGCGTCGGAGGCCCGCACCAGGCTTGCGTGCACGCCGGTGGCGGGCAAAAGGGCGCGCGCGTCGGTGCCCTCGGGCATCAGGGCCCAAAGCGTCGCGCCGCCATGGTCGAGAAGATGCCCCGACGGGCGCAGCGCCGCGACGATCTGCGCGGCCTGCGAGGGCCGCTGTGCGATGCGCCAGAGATCGCCCGGGGCGTCGGCAAAGGCGCTGAGGTCGCGCAGCGCCGCCCAGGGGCCGGCGCCGCGGTCGAGCGTTATCGTCAGATCCGCAGCACCGGCGATACCGGCCCCGTGCAGCGCGGTTTGCAAGGCCTCGGCGCGGTAGGCAACCGAGGCCTCCAACCCCTCCAGCCGCAGATGGGTTTCGCGGCTTTGGCCCATGACAAGATGCGCAGCACCGCTGACCTCATAGGAGGTGCCAAGCGCCTCGGCCATCAGCGCCACAGCGTCGCGGTCCTCCAGACCCTGCAGCGTCAGCGTCGCCACGCTTTGCGGTGCGGGAAGCAGCTTGAAGCTGACCTCGGTCAGCACGCCCAGCGTGCCGAAGCTGCCCGCCAGGAGCTTGACCAGATCATAGCCGGTGACGTTCTTCATCACCCGCCCGCCATTCTTGACGATCTCGCCCGCACCGGTGACAAGCCGCACGCCGATCAGCGCGTCGCGGCAGGCGCCGGCGCGCACCCGGCGCGGGCCAGCGGCGTTCACCGCAACCGCGCCGCCGATCGTGGGGGTGCCTTCGCGGCCCATGACCGCCGCGTGGTCGGGGGACTCGAACGGCAGGATCTGACCTTCGGCCGCCAGCGCCGCCTCGATCTCGGCAAGCGGCGTCCCTGCCCGCGCCACCAGGGTCAGCGCGCCCGGCTCGTAAAGGGTGATGCCCGACAGCCCCGCAGTTGAAAGCGGGCGCCCGGTCACGGGCGCGCCCCAACCCGCCTTTGTGCCGCCCCCGGCGATGCGCAGCGGCCCGTTGGCGGCGCGGATCATTTCGGCAAGCTGCGCCTCGCTCTCCGGGGCAAGCGGCTGCCCGTCCGCACCGGCCCAGGGCATGGTCGTGGTTTCGGCGGCAGGCGGGCTCACCCGGCTCTCCGCCCGGCGCTCACCGACAGCGGAAACACCTTGGCCGCGTTGAGAAGCCAGCCCGGATCGAACACATCCTTCACCCGCATCTGCGCCTCCAGATCCGCCTCGGCATATTGCACGCCCATCAGATCGCGCTTTTCGATGCCAACCCCATGCTCGCCGGTCAGACAGCCGCCCGCATCGACACAGAGCTTGAGGATATCGGCGCCCATCGCCTCGGCGCGCTCCAGATCGCCCGCCTTGTTGGCATCAAACAGGATCAGCGGGTGCATATTGCCGTCGCCCGCGTGAAAGACATTTGCGCAATCGAGCCCGTGGCGGGCGGAGATCTCGCCGATCCCGCGCAGGACCTGGGGCAGGGCGCTGACGGGGACCGTGCCGTCGAGGCACATATAGTCGTTGATCTGACCCATCGCCCCGAAGGCGGCCTTGCGGCCCTTCCAGATCATTGCGGATTCCGCGACGCTGCCGCTTTCGCGCAAGGCGCTGGGGGCGAGCCTTTCGGCGATCTTGACCACGCGGCTGAGCTGGTCGGTGATCTCGGCCTCCGATCCCTCGACCTCCACGATCAACAGCGCCTCGACATCCGGGTAGCCCGCGCCCGAAAACGCATCCGTCGCGCGGATGCAGGGGCGGTCCATGTACTCGATGGCCACCGGCAGAATGCCCGACCGGATGATGTCGGCAACGCAGGCGCCGGCGGTCTCTGCATCGTCAAAGCCGATCAAAACCGGCCGCGCGCCCTCCGGCTTGGGCAGAATGCGCAGCGTCGCTTCGGTCACAATGCCCAGCTGGCCCTCCGACCCGCAGATGAGACCGGCAAGGTCATAGCCGGGTGCCGCGCCGTCCGGCCCGCCCAGCTCTAGGATGGTGCCATCTGCCATCACCATGCGCAGGGCGAGCAGGTTGTTGGTCGTCACGCCGTATTTGAGGCAATGCGCCCCGCCCGAATTCATCGCGATATTGCCGGCGATCGCACAGGCAAGCTGGCTTGAGGGGTCGGGGGCATAGAAGAAGCCCTCCGCCTCGACCGCGCCCGAGACGGCCAGATTGGTGATGCCGGTTTCCACGCGGATCAGCCGGTCGGCCGTGCTGACCTCCAGCACCCGGGTCAGCCGGGCGGTGCCGATGACCACGCAATCGGCCGTCGGCAGCGCGCCACCGGCCAGCGACGTGCCGGCCCCGCGCGGCACCACCGGCACGCCGAACCGGTGACAGGCCCGCATCGCGGCGGCGACCTCCTCGGTCGAGCGGGGCAGAACCACGGCGAGCGGCGGGCAGCGATAGGCCGTCAGCGCGTCGCATTCATAGGCGCGGGTTTCCGATACATCCGAGATCACCGCGCCGGGCACAGCCGATTGGAGGGCGGCGACGATCTCGGTCTTGCGGGCGATCAGCCCGGCATCCGGTGCTGGCATGGCGATCGTGGACATGTCTCCTCCCCGTTTTTTGTTCCATAACAAGCATTGTCGCCAAAGCACAGAAGATCGGCACGGTCGCGCGACGCTCTCTCATCTGTTGGAAAAAGACCCGCGGCATTGGCGCTGGCCTCGGTTCGGCCGGCGGCAGGGTTGGGCATGCCGCTGCTCTGGCGATGACCCGAGGGGTTGTTGGGGGGCGACGCGGCGCGATATGGCGCGACATGGCCCGGCGCGATATAGCATGACCCAACAAGGCCGGCGCGATGCGGTCTGGCCCCGGTGCGGACTGGCACGATATAGGCCAGTGCGACGCGGACAGGCACGATACAGGCCGTCGCGACGCGGAGCAGCGCGATGTAGCCCGGCGCGACGTCCACCGGCGCGAACCAGCCGGGCGCGATACAGCCCGGCGCAATAAAGTTGGCGCGCCTCGGACCGGCGCGACGAGGTCCAGCGTGGGAATGCGGGACCGCCTCCGGCGGCTTGCATCAGTTGCAGCCGGTCTCCGCCCATCTGGCAAGCGTTGTGAGAAACTCCTCACCAAAGGGGTGTTTCTTGCCCGCGATCCGCGCCTCCGGCTCGGCAAGGTAGAATTGCCCCTGGGTGCACAGCGCATCCGCGGTCCATTGATGGCAGGCGCTGCAGGGTTGGTCCTGCCAGAGCGCCGGGTTGAGACCTTCGATCGGCGGGTAGACCGGCGTGCTGGCAACAATCTCGCGCAGGCTTCGCCCCCGCAGCGCCCGGGTTGCAAGCGGCAGGGGGGTTTCGAAGGTCACGGTGAGCTGGGCAATATCGACGGGTTCGGCAGGGTCTGCCGGAATGCCCGCTGGCGGGCTCTCGCTTGGGCTAGCCGCGGTGTCGGGCTGTGCCGGATCGGCCAGCAGCGCGATGCGGTCCTGCGCCTGCGCCACGAACCGGCCCTCTGGATACACGTCCAAATAGGCCTGGAACGCGGCGGCAACATCGGCCGCAACTGCTGCGGCAAACATCGCCTCCTCGTCCGAAAGGTCCTGCGCCGTCTCGGCGGTCGGCGGTGGCGCGGGCGGATCGGGCTCTCGCGCCGGCGGGGCTTGGGGTTGTGGCGTCGCCGCGGCCACCGGCGGATCCGAGGCCGCGGAGGAACGCTCGACAATCATGCGCCTTGCTTCCGCGGCATAGACACTGTCGGGATAGGCGCGCAGAAACAGCGCAAGCTCGACCAGATCGCCGCTGTCGCGCACCGAGGTCCAAAGCTGTGTCTCCGCCGCCGTGGGGCCCGAGGGTTCCGGCGTCTTGGCAAAGTAAAACGCATCGATCAGCGACGAGCTGTCCCAGGGCGTCTGCATGCCGCTGGTTTGCGCGACCACCTGCGCCCGAACGGCGCGGAACACCTCCTCAATCGGCCGGTTGGGCACGGTCAGCTCATGCGCGAGCGCCGAGGTAAACGGGCTGTTTGCCCCGACCCCGTCCAGCGCGACCGCGCCCGGCGAGGTGGAATAGGCAACAAAGCTGCCGGTCGGCGCGTTCATCCGGGCAAGGCCCTGGGCCTGCAGCCCCTGCTCGGCGAAGGGATTGTCGCGACAGGCATCGAGGATCACGATGCTGGTCCGGATCCGGGCCGACGCCATCTGGCGCAGCACCCAATCGGCCTCGACACCGACAAGATAAAGATCCGCCTCATCGGCAACCATCGCATCGGTCGGCACCAGATAATTCGCGCCCTGCGCCTGCACACCATGCCCGGCATAGTAAAAAAGGCTGACGGCATCCGGCCCCGCGCTGCGCAAACGCCGGCCAAACTCGGCAATCGCCCGCTTCATCTCGCGCTGCGTGCCGTCGATCTTCAAGGTGACCTCAAAGCCCAGCGCGCCCAGCGTGCGGGCCATCAGCTGCGCATCCGCACCGGGATTGTCGAGCGCGGGCACATGCTCATACGCGCCATTGCCGATGATCAGCGCTATCCTCTCGCTTGCCTGCGCCGGCGCGACCAGAAGCGTGAGCGCAAGCACAGCGCGCAGCAAAACCAACATCAGGATGCAACCTTCTGTGACGCAGGCCACGGATCGGGCCAGCGTTGAGCGCTACATTCTGGGATGCTAGACGGCGAAGAGCAACAGACAGTTAACAGAGTTGCGCGACTGTGCGCGCAGCTGCGTGGTGCCTTGGGAGAAGCGAATGCTGCGAGTTTTCAGACGTTCGGTGGCGGTCTGTTTTGGTGCAGTTCTTGCGCTGGCTTGCGTGTCCGGGGCAGCTGTTGCGAACCCGTTTGCGCCGGGGTGGACGCTTGTGCCCGAGGCATCGAATTTGCGGTTCCAATCGGTCAAGAACGTCACGGTCATCGAATCGAGCAAAATCGCGCAGATTTCCGGCAGCATCGAGGATGACGGCAGCGCGCAGGTTCAGATCGCCCTTGAGTCGGTCGATACCGGCATCGATCTGCGCAATGTGCGGATGCGGTTTCTGTTCTTTGAGACCTATAAGTATCCCGTTGCCACGGTCAGTCTGAAGATCGATCCCGCGGCGCTGCGCGATCTGGAGCTGGTGCGGCGCTTGCCGGTGCGGGTTGCCTACATGCTGGATCTGCATGGCGTGGTGCGCGAGCTGACGGCCGAGATTGTCGTCACGCTGATCGCCGATGGGCTGGTCTCGGTATCCTCGACCACGCCAATTCCGATTGCGGCGGCGGATTTCGACCTCACCGAAGGGGTGGCGCGGCTTGAGGAAGCGGCGAATGTGTCCATCATTCCCGCAGGCTCGGTGTCCTTCGACTTCATCTTCAAGCGCGATGCGGCGGCGACGCCCGATCTTGTGGCCGCCACTGACGTGCCCGGCACGGTTGTTCCGAGGGCGGTCGAGAACACGCAGGTGGCCGTGGACGGGACCCCGGCGCCGGCTCCGGCCTCGACGCCGGCCTCGGCTCCGGCGACCCAGCGGAGCGAACAGCGTGCCGCGCTTGAGCCCGATGCGCTCGATGCGACGGCCTGCGAGACAAGGTTTGACGCGCTGTCGCGCACCGGTGCGGTCTATTTCGCCCCGGGCAGCGCCGAGCTCGATCTGGAAAGCGAACCGCTTCTGACCACGGTCGCCGACATTGCCGCGCGCTGCCCGGGTCTGCGGATCATGGTGGCCGGGCATACAGACTCGGTCGGGTCCGCCCAGCTCAACCAGCGCCTGTCGCGCGCCCGGGCCCAGGCCGTTGCCGACTGGCTGGTCGGGGCAGGGATCGAGGCGCAGCGGATCGTTGCGCGCGGCTTTGGCGAGGACCGCCCGGTCGTTCCGAACACCACGCGGCGCAACCGGGCGCTCAACCGGCGCATCGAGTTCTCGGTGCTGGCCTCGGGCTAGATCGCCCTGGCACAAAGCCAAACCTGGGCTGCGCCTGCCGAAGGCCGGCGCAATCTCTGCTGCGGTGCAATGTAAAACATTTGCACCTTATCTGACCATGCTGTCACACAATTTACAAGAATAGATCGAAAAAACATATATTTATTGCCAGTTTTACAAACCTCCTCCTACTCTAAGCGTGATCGGCACCGTGTTTCGCGCGCGTGCTGATCCGAACATCCAGGAAGTCGGGAGGACTCAATGACAAAACTGGCGATTAGCCGCCGCAGATTGCTCAAGAGCGGTGCGGTACTGGGGGCCGGTCTTGCGGCGCCAACGATTTTCACCGGGCGCGCGCATGCCTATACCAATGAGCCGACCGGGTCCACGGTCACGCTGGGCTTCAACGTGCCCCAAACCGGCGCCTATGCCGATGAGGGCGCCGACGAGCTGCGCGCCTATGAACTGGCCGTCGAGCATCTGAACGGCGAAGGCGATGCCGGCATGCTCAACACCTTCTCTTCAAAGGCGCTGCAGGGCGACGGCATCAACGGCAAGAAGGTCGTCTTCGTCACCGGCGACACCCAGACCAAATCCGACGCCGCGCGCTCCTCGGCCAAGCGCATGGTCGAGGCCGATGGCGCGATCATGATCACCGGCGGCTCATCCTCGGGCGTGGCCGTGGCGGTGCAGGCCTATTGCCAGGAGGCCGGCGTCATCTTCATGGCCGGCCTGACGCATTCCAACGACACCACCGGCAAGGACAAGAAGGCCAACGGCTTCCG
>JBCBKN010000031.1:0-19168 GCA_038521775.1 Pseudomonadota bacterium
GGAGGAGGAGCTGGCCCAGACACTGGGTCCGGCAAACGACCTTTTCGAGCTCGCCCAGAGCGTCTTCAACGATGACAATGTCCATAACAGGCTGACGCGAGTTCGAAAAGGTCATTTGCCGGACCCAGGGTCTGGGCCAGCTCCTCCTCCAGACAATCGCGCACATCCTGCGGGCCGGCATCGTCGGGAATGTAGATCGCAGCCTCGGTCAACGCGCCCAGCTCGTCCCAGCCCGGCAGCCGGTTTGCCGCAAGCTCGTTGCGGAACTGCCGCCAGCTCAGCTTGCGCGGGCTCACGAAGCATTCCGCGCCCGGAAACACCTCATCGAGCCTGGCGCGGGGGGCGGTGGCGATCAGGATATTGGCGTCTTCGGCGCGCGCAACCCGGGCGATGTCGATGCCGGCTTCGCGCTGCAACCGCCCGACCAGGGCATCAAGCTCGGTTCCATAGGCGGCCAGACCGGCCCCCGACAGCGCCACCCGAACCGGCGTTTCAAACCGCAACAGACCTTTGAGCGTGACGCCGCTTTCGCGCTGAAAGACCAGCCGCACAAAGCTGCGCGCAATGTCGCGATTGGCCTGCGCCACCGGCCCCGGCGTGAGGGCAGCGCCAAGCCCGGGCAGGGTCGGCCGGTCTTCGGGCGCCGTGGCGGGGGGCGTGACGCTGCCCGTGCAGGCCGCGAGCGCCAGCACCGCGCCCAACCGAAGGCAGCGCAGCGCCCCGACCATCAGCGGGAATACTTGATAAAGGGCGTGACCTGTCCGATACGGTCGTAAAGCTGCCGGGCGGTGGCGTTGAAATCCTGGGTCAGCCAATAGACCGACGGGCAGCCCTCGGCATCGGCTGCGGCATAGACCGCCTCGATCAGCGCGCGGCCGGCACCGGTGCCGCGACACGCCGCATCGACATAGAGATCCTGCAGGTAGCAGACATTCTCGACCCGCCAGCAATGGCGATGAAAGAGGTAATGGGTGATGCCCACAAGCCGGCCATCCGACACCGCGCCCAGCCCGCGAAACTCGCCCGCGCCGCCCGCCATCAGCCGCGCCCAGGTCGTGTCATAGACCTCCTGCGACACCGAGGTCTCATAAAACTCCAGATAGAGCGTCCAGAGCCGAACCCAATCGGGATGATCGGCGGCCGCAAGCGGCCTGACCTGCAGCATACCACACCTCTCAAACTTGGTCGCGATGCCCGACGCTAGCACCGGTGCCGGGGTCATGGCGAGCGGGGAATGCAGCGCTCAGCTGCACAGCACCCCGGAGGGAACAATCTCGAACCCCGCAATCTCAAACTCATACATGCCCGACTGGTCGGCCTTTTCGGCCCGCGCGATCAGCTGGCCATCCTCGTTGCGAAAGACCGCATGGGCGGTGTGCAGCGCGCGATAGCAATGGCTGCCATCGGGATAGATGAACTTGATCATCGGCCTCACCGACGCTCGCGCCGGGCCATGAAGGCCAGCCGTTCGAAGAGATGCACATCCTGTTCGTTCTTGAGCAGCGCGCCATGCAGCCGGGGCAGCGCATCGGTCGATTTTCCGGCCAGATCGGCGGCATCGAGATCTTCGGCCACCAAGAGCTTGATCCAGTCAAGCACCTCGGAGGTGGAGGGTTTTTTCTTCAGCCCCGGCGTCTCGCGCAGCTCGAAAAACCGGGTCAGCGCCGCCTTGATCAGCGCGGGCTTCAGCCCGGGAAAATGCACTTCGACGATCTTGGCCATCACCGCCTCGTCGGGAAAGCGGATATAGTGGAAAAAGCAGCGGCGCAGAAACGCGTCCGGCAGATCCTTTTCATTGTTGGAGGTGATGATGACGATGGGCCTGTGGCGCGCGCGGACCGTCTCGCCGGTCTCGTAGACGAAGAACTCCATCCGGTCGAGCTCCTGCAACAGATCGTTGGGAAACTCGATATCGGCCTTGTCGATCTCATCGATCAGCAGCACAACCTTCTCATCTGCCGAGAAGGCTTCCCACAGCTTTCCGGGCTTGAGATAGTTGCGCACATCCTTGACCCGCTCATCGCCAAGCTGGCTGTCGCGCAGGCGGGTCACCGCGTCATATTCGTACAGCCCCTGCTGGGCACGGGTGGTCGATTTCACGCTCCATTCGATCAAAGACAAGCCCAGCGCGCCGGAAACCTGCCGTGCAAGCTCGGTTTTGCCCGTGCCCGGCTCGCCCTTGACCAAAAGCGGCCGTTCCAGCGTGATCGCTGCATTGACCGCAACGGTCAAATCATCGGTCGCCACATAGTCATCCGTGCCCGAAAACCGCATTCGCCTGTCCCTGTTTCTGCCTGGTCGCGTTCGATCTCACCGTAGCCGGCCGTTGGGAAAACCGAAACAAGTTCTGCGAACTAGCGGGTGACATGCTGAGGCTTTTTCGCTAAGTACGGCGCGAGCCGCGGCGATCTGCGTTGGGTGAGCGCAGGGGACGACGTCTGCGGCAGCGCATGGTGGCGAGGAGCAGGGGATGAAGACCGAAACCGCGCTTGGGTCTGACTATCGACCCTCGGAAGACGACGAATTTATGAGCGACCAGATGAAGGAGTATTTCCGCCGCAAGCTCCTTGGCTGGAAGGTCTCGATCCTGGCGGAATCGCGCGAAACCGTCGCCGGCATGCAAAGCTCGACGCGCAATATTCCCGACCTGGCCGACCGCGCGTCGGAGGAGACGGACCGCGCATTGGAGCTGCGCACGCGCGACCGGCAGCGCAAGCTGATCTCGAAAATCGACAGTGCCCTGCGCCGCATCGACGAAGGCAGCTACGGCTATTGCGAGGATACCGGCGAGCCGATCTCGATCCGCAGGCTCGACGCGCGGCCCATTGCGACATTGTCGCTGGAGGCCCAGGAGCGGCATGAGCGCAAGGAGCGCGTCTATCGCGACGAGTGAGCGCGCGGCCCAGGCAGTGAAACGGCCGGGCTAAAGCGACCGGCCGGCCCAGGGCGCGCAGGTCACACGATGGTGTGTGTAAGACCCGCTCTTCCGCCCCAATTTGGGGGCGGGAGGATGAGCCATGATCAGAAGAGCAGCCCTGGCCTGGGCAATGTCCGTATTCGCCGCTGCGCTGCCCGCGGCCGCACAGGCCCCCGCGGCCTGGCAGGCCGAATGGCCCGGCACCGATTTCGCGCAAACCACCGTTGCCTTTGACGAGATCCTGTCCGGCGGTCCGCCAAAGGACGGGATCCCATCCATCGACGCCCCAACCTTCGCGCCGGTCTCAGAGAGCACCCTCGCGCCGGCCGAACCGGTGCTCAGCCTCGAGATCGCCGGCGATGCGCGCGCATACCCGCTGCGCATCCTCATCTGGCATGAGATCGTCAATGATCACGTGGGCGGCCAGCCCGTGGCCATCACCTATTGCCCGCTGTGCAATTCAGGCGTCGCTTTCCTGCGCATAGTCGACGGCGAGGTGACCAGCTTCGGCACCACCGGCAAGCTGCGCAATTCCGATCTCGTCATGTATGACCGCGCCACCGAAAGCTGGTGGCAGCAATTCACCGGCACTGCCATTGTCGGCGACCGGCTGGGCGCGCGGCTCGAAAGGCTGCCGCTGCGGCTTGAGCCGATATCGGCCTTTGCCGCCCGCGCGCCCGAGGGCAGCGTTCTGCTCTCTCCGTCGGCCAGCTATCGCGATTACGGCCGCAACCCTTATGTCGGCTATGACCAGTCTACTTGGCCGTTTCTTTATCGCGGCGAGTATGACGGGCCGGGCCGGCCGCTGATGCGGGTGGTGTCGGTCGAGGGTGCGCGCATTGCCTGGAGCCTTGCCTATCTGCGCGCGGCGGGCCAGGTGACCGAGGGCGATCTGCGTCTGACATGGAGCGCGGGCCAGGCCTCGGCCCTCGACACGCCGCGCATCGAGGCGGGGCGCGACATCGGCACCGTGACGGTCGAACGGCGGGTGGAGGGGGTCTGGCAGCTCGCCGTCTATGACGTGCCCTTCGCCTTTGCCTTCCTCGCCTTCACCCCCGAGGGCGAGATCCGTCACATCGACTGACCCGCCCCATTTAAGCGCGCGCTCGCCTCAGCGCGCACCAAGCCCGCGAAAGGCAAATTCCAGCATCGGGCCGATCAGCGCCTCGACATCCTCACCATCGCGCACGCAATGCTCGATCAGCACCGGATGCATGGTCGCGGACATGGAATAGTGAAAACAGGCCGCCGCGGTCGCCGGATCCTCGACATCGAACTCGCCGGCCGCCACACCCTCGGCCACCAGCCCGGTCAGCAATTCGCGGATCGCCTGCTTGTGGGCGCTGATCACCGGCCAGCTCTTTTCCATCGCCGTCTGCACCATCTCATGCAAACGGTTGTCCATCAGACAGCGCTCGCGGATATGCGCAAAACTCACCCGCACAAAGGCGGCCAGCTTGTCCTTGGCCGAGAGCCCGGGCTCGGTGACCGCGGCCTGCACCAGCATCGCGTGATCCTGGATCACCTTGCGGGTCACCGCCTCGGTGATCGCGCCCTTGGAGGCAAAGAAACGGTAGATATTGGCTGTCGACATGCCCATCGCCTCGGCAATATCGGCAACGGTGGTTTTCTTGTAGCCGAACTGGCGGAAAAGCCGCTCCGCCGTCTCCACGATCTTGGCCTGCATCGCCGCATTGGCCGAGTGGTCGGACGCGCCGGCGCGCAACCCCTCGATGACGAGCGCATCCGGATCGGTGGTGATGTTCATACGGCGTTTCCCCAACACGAAAAAAGCGGGTCGGCGCCTCTGCTGTCGCCTGGGCCCGACCTCGGTTGTCCGGACAATACGAGATCTGTGACGAAAATCAACAATCGTCAGGAGCGAGAGTGACGCGGCGCACGATACGCGTCAGGTTTGCAAGGGCCACACTTTGCAACAGCTTGCCATGTCTCTAACCCACTCCCGTTAAGACATGGCGCTGTTCACCCATCCATCTTCAGGGCATTGATGAACGCCTCCTGCGGGATATCGACCTTCCCGAACTGGCGCATCTTCTTCTTCCCCGCCTTCTGCTTGTCGAGCAGTTTGCGTTTGCGGGTTGCGTCACCGCCATAACATTTCGCGGTGACGTCCTTTCTGAGCGCGGAAATGGTCTCGCGCGCAATCACCCGCCCGCCAATCGCCGCCTGGATCGGGATCTTGAAGAGGTGCTGCGGGATCAGCCCCTTGAGCTTTTCGCACATCACCCGGCCGCGGGCTTCGGCCTTGTCGCGATGCACGATGACGGCGAGCGCGTCCACGGGCTCCTCATTCACCAGGATCGCCATGCGCACGAGATTGCCGGCGCGGTAATCATCCATCTGATAGTCAAAGCTGGCATAGCCCTTGGTGACCGATTTCAGCCGGTCATAAAAGTCGAACACCACCTCGTTGAGCGGCAGGTCATAGACCACCATGGCCCGGCTGCCGGCATAGGTGAGGTCGGTCTGGATGCCGCGACGCTCCTGACAGAGCTTCAGCACATCGCCCAGAAACTCATCGGGCACCAGGATCGTGGCCTTGATCCAGGGCTCCTCGATCCGGTCGATCTTCATCGGGTCGGGCATGTCGGCAGGGTTGTGCAGCTCCAGCATCTCTCCATCGGTGAGGAAGATGTGATAGACGACCGAGGGCGCGGTGGTGATGAGGTCGATGCCGAACTCACGCTCCAACCGGTCGCGGATCACCTCCAGATGCAAAAGCCCCAGAAAGCCGCAGCGAAACCCGAAACCGAGTGCGGCTGAGGTTTCCATCTCGGAGCTGAAGGAGGCGTCGTTCAGCGCAAGCTTCTCGATGGCAGTGCGGAGGTCTTCAAAATCATTGTTGTCGACCGGAAAGAGCCCGCAGAAGACCACCGGCTGGGCGGGCTTGAAGCCGGGCAGAGGCTCGGCACAGGGCGCGCGGTCATGGGTGATGGTGTCGCCCACCCGCGTGTCGCGCACCTGCTTGATCGAGGCGGTCAGAAAGCCGATCTCGCCCGGGCCAAGCGTGTCGACCGGCATCAGCCCGGGGCGAAAGACGCCCACCCGGTCGGCCTGGTAAATCGCACCCGTGGCCAGCATCTTGATCCGGTCGCCCTTTTTCAGACGGCCTTCCATGACGCGCACCAGCACGATGACGCCGAGATAGGCGTCATACCAGCTATCGACCAGCATGGCCTTCAGCGGCGCATCGACCCGGCCTTCAGGCGCGGGCAGGCGGGTGACGATGGCCTCCAGCACCTCGGGCACGCCGATGCCGGTCTTGGCCGAGATATGCACAGCCTCGGAGGCGTCGATGCCGATCACATCCTCGATCTGCTCCTTCACCCGGTCGGGCTCGGCCGCGGGCAGATCGATCTTGTTCAGGACCGGCACGATCTCATGATCCGCATCGATCGCCTGATAGACATTGGCGAGCGTCTGTGCCTCGACCCCCTGGCTTGCATCGACGACCAGAAGCGAGCCTTCGACGGCGCGCATCGAGCGGCTCACCTCATAGCCGAAATCGACATGCCCCGGCGTGTCGATCAGGTTGAGCACATAATCGAGCCCGTCGGCGGCGGTGTATTCCAGCCGCACGGTCTGGGCTTTGATCGTGATGCCGCGCTCACGCTCGATATCCATCGAGTCGAGCAGCTGCTCTTTCATCTCGCGGTCCGACACCGCACCGGTGAGCTGGATCAGCCTGTCGGCGAGGGTGGATTTTCCATGGTCGATATGCGCGACGATGGAAAAGTTACGGATGCGGGAGAGCTCGGTCATGCATCGGGATATGCGGGGCTTTCCAGCCCCCGTCAAGCGTGGCCCGAGCGCGCCGAATGGCCGCTGTCAGCGCCGGGTTGCGCGCTGGTAATCCTGCACCAAACAGCCCGGCGAACGCAGCGCGCAACTCACGCCCTGGCCAAAGGCACGGAGGATGGCCCAAACGGTCTGAAGCACGGTCATGGCAGCACCCAATCGCTGGTGGAGGGTCAGAGGCATCTCTGCTGCATATCTGCCGCGCGGTGGCCTTGCACAAGCGCGCCCAGGTCAACCCCGCCATGCATCTGGCGCAATGCTGTGATCTCCTGCCCCGAGCCGGCGGCAACTGGCACGTGGCCAAACGGCGACTGGCACATGGCAACTGGCACAGCGAGGTCCGATGCTCTCTCTCATCACACAGCAAACCGGCATGCAGCTGGGCCTGTCTGGTCCTGTGCGCCTGGCGATCGGCACGGTCCTGCGCAGTTTTGCGGATCTGGATCCCGGCGCGGTGCTGACCGGGGCCAGCGGTCTGACGATCGTTGTGCGATGCCTGAACATGGATCAGGCGGATGTTCCCGGCGCGTTCGATGCCGCCCAGACGCTGTCGCCGATCTGGGAGGGGGCCGGCAGCGAGGTGGTCGTTGAGATCGAGTACAACGAGCCCCGCGACGCTGGTGAGGCGTATTTCGACATCCCTGTTGCGCGTGACTTTCTGGACCTGATGACAGCGCAGCTTGCGGCGGGTGTGGCGGCCTTGGAGGCGTTTTGCAGCGCGCAGGCGCTTTGGCGCGACGCCGGCGCCTTCGCAGCCCGCTGGACGGCGGCAAAAGCGGCGCTGGACGATGAGGCCTTCCTGCGACCCTATGAGTATGCCGCAACGCCCGAGATGCGCCAGGCGCTGGACGCGTCCTGGGCGCTGCTGAGGACGGTTCCGGCCCGGCAAGAACGGTTCGTGGAGATTGCCGGCGCCTATTACCTGCTGCGCGATGCCGGCTGGGCGGAACTCGACGACGAAGTTGATGACGATGAGGATGAAGGTGCGAAGAGCGACGCCGATCAGCCCCCGCCGCGCAACATTGCCAGCAATCCGCCACCCTTGGACGAGCATGGGTATCACCCGCATTGAGCCCGGGCGCGGGCCTGGCGATCAGACCAGCCGGCTTTGCGCCACGGCTGCCTTGATGAAATCGGCAAAAAGCGGGTGCGGGTCGAGCGGGCGCGATTTCAGTTCGGGATGGAACTGGACCCCGATGAACCAGGGATGGTCGGGGATCTCGACGATCTCGGGCAGACGGCCATCGGGCGAAATGCCCGACACGATCAGCCCGCATTCGGCCAGCGCGTCGCGGTAGCGGCCATCGACCTCAAAGCGGTGGCGGTGGCGCTCGGAAATTGCCGTGTCGCCATAGATCCCCGCCACGCGGCTTTGGGCAGTCAGCAGCGCCGGATACGCCCCCAGGCGCATCGTGCCGCCCTTTGCATCGCTGAGCTTGCGCTGCACGGTCTGATTGCCGGCCACCCATTCCTTGAGGTGATAGACCACATGCTCAAACCGCTGCAGCCCGGCCTCGTCGTCAAACTCCTCCGAACCGGCATTCTCCAGCCCCCCCAGCGCGCGCAGGGCTTCGATCACGGCCATCTGCATGCCCAGACAAATGCCCAGATAGGGCACGCGGCGGGTGCGCGCGAAATGGGCCGCGCGGATCATCCCCTCAGTGCCCCGCTCGCCGAACCCGCCCGGCACCAAGATGGCGTGCAGCCCTTCCAGATAGGGCGCCGGATCCTCCCGCTCAAAGATCTCCGCATCGATCCATTCGGCCCGCACCTTCACCCGGCCCGACACCCCGCCATGCGCCAGGGCCTCGGCGATGGATTTATAGGCATCCTCAAGCTGGGTGTATTTGCCCACGATCGCCACGCGCACCTCGCCATCGGGATGGCGGATCGCCTCGACCACCCGCTCCCAGGCCGAAAGATCCGGGCGCGGGGCCGGTGCGATGGCAAAGGCGTCCAGGATCGCCTGATCAAGGCCGGCGGCATGAAACTCGATCGGCGCGTCATAGATCGAGGTGAGGTCGCGCGCCGGGATCACCGCCTCGCGCCGCACATTGCAAAAAAGCGCGATCTTGTCGCGCTCCCGCTCCGGGATCTCATGCTCGGTGCGACAGACCAGCACATCGGGCATCAGCCCGATCGACCGCAGCTCCTTGACCGAATGCTGGGTGGGCTTGGTCTTGAGCTCGCCCGAGGCCGCGACATAGGGCAACAGCGTAAGATGCATCAGCACGCATTGCCCGCGCGGCTCCTCCTGAATGAACTGGCGGATCGCCTCGAAAAAGGGCAGCCCCTCGATATCGCCCACCGTGCCGCCGATCTCGCAGAGCATGAAGTCGGTCTCATCCGCGCCGCTGCGGATGAACGCCTTGATCTCATCGGTGACATGCGGGATCACCTGGATGGTCTTTCCCAGATAGCCGCCCTCGCGCTCGCGCTCCAGCACCGTCTGATAGATGCGACCCGAGGAGATGCTGTCGGTCGCCCGGGCCGCAACGCCAGTGAAGCGCTCGTAATGACCCAGGTCGAGATCGGTCTCCGCCCCGTCATCGGTGACATAGACCTCGCCATGCTCAAAGGGCGACATCGTCCCGGGGTCGACATTGAGATAGGGGTCGAGCTTGCGCAGCCGCACCGAGTATCCGCGGGCCTGAAGCAGGGCCCCCAGCGCGGCCGCGGTGAGGCCTTTTCCCAAAGAGGACACCACCCCACCGGTGATGAAGACGTAGCGCGTCATGCTCAGATGCCCCGTACCTGCTCAGTGACCGCGTCCAGACAGCGTCGCGACCGCGTCATGTGATTGCCGCGCCTGCGGCCTGTTCTTGGTTTACGGGAGTTGAGCGATACGGGATTCGGCGCCGTCAGGCAAGCGCGCCACCGGCATTGGCGGCGGTCCCGCTCTGCCGCCGTGCCCGAGGGCGGAGTTTGCCTTTGCGCAGCTGGCGCGAGCCAAGGCGCCGCGACCGGCGGCGGTCTGCACGCCCCATTGCGCGCATGGCACGATCATACGGGGCGCAGAGCCGCCCGGGCCGTCTGGGCGAGCGATGGTGCTTTGGGGCTTTATGCGGCGCAAGCTGGGGCGCTGTCGGGGGTGCGGAGGTTTCGCAGGCCTGCGCGACGTTTTTATCCGGTTCCCGATGGCTGGCGCGATCCGGGGGCGAGGGCCCGGCGCAACGCGGGCTGGACTGAACGCCCCCCGATGATCGGCGGGCCGGCCGGCTTGGGCATTGTGCGCAATGCAGCGCGCCGCGGCTGGGCCTGCCTCAGACCGAGGCCCGGCGGGGCGCAGCGTTCGTGATGAAATGACTGGCCAGGGCAGCCTCCGACATGATCCACGCGCCCAACGAGGCATAGGCGTCGCGGCGCACCAGGCGGTTCGACATCCGATCATCGGTCAGGATGGTGCGCACCAGATGCATCTGCACCTGCGACCAGAGGCCGGCTGCGTCAAAGAGCGACATGCCCGCGGCACCCAAAAGCAGCGCGATCCGCTCGGACGAGGCCGCAAGGTCCGGACCGAACCGGCCCGCCGCGGTGAGCCGGGCGTGATGCGCCAGATGCCCCCAGAGGCGCGCCTTTTCGGCCGGTGTCACCGCCCCGGGCATCGAGGTTTCTGCTGCGGCAAGAAAGCGCTCGGCCCAGCCGCCATTGTCGATATGGAGCAGGAGCCGAAGCGCGCGCGTGGCGTTTCGGAAGCTCTCATCCATGCCGCCGGCTTTCGCGGCCGCCGCAGCGAGGGCCGTATGATCGCGGGTCAGTCGCGGCGCATCTGCTGAAGCGGCCTCGCCCAGCATCGCGCCCGTCGCACTCCCATCCACCGGCATTTTGCACCCTTTGGCTTTTGACGTCCTGACCCGGTGCTACTCTGCGGTGGTTAACAGGACGTCACGCAGGCACTGCGCTCACCCTGCGCGCGCACTGGGTTCGTAATCGGCTGGCAGCCCGGTTCAGAGCGGGTCGGCACCGCGGCGCCCGGCGGTTCTGATGAACCACAGATTTCGCGCATAGACGATAAAGCCGAACATCTGCGCGGCGATGATCACGATATCGCGGCGCATGATGCCATAGGCCAGCAACATCATGGCCCCCAGAAGCGACATCCACCAGAAAACCTCCGGCACCACCGAGGCGCGGGCCCGCTCGCTGGCGATCCATTGCACCAGCATGCGGCCCATAAAGACGCATTGCGCCGCCAGACCGAACAGCGCCAGCCACACCCCGGCCCAGCTGTCGACCAGCAAAAGCCGCATCAGCCAATCACCCAGCAGATCGACATTCTGGCCACTCATGCCCGGTCCTCGCGCATGTCGAGCCCCTTGTCAGCGCCCGGCGCCCGCGCCTCGTGGGTTCGACCGTCTTCGTGATCGCCCTCCAGACCGACATCCCGATAGACGATTTGGGCCAGCTTGCGCCGGCGCAGCAGCCACCACACCCCGGCAAGATCGAGGATGCCGACCAGCGCCCGGCCCAGATTTGTGTAATTCGACCGGCCCGTCATGCGCGCCCGGTGGCTGACATCGACATGGGCGATCTCATAGCCCTCTCGCCGCACCAGGGCCGGCAGGTAGCGATGCATATGGTCGAAATAGGGAAGCGTGAGGAACACCGCGCGGGGAAAGGCCTTGAGCCCGCAGCCGGTGTCGCGGGTGTCGTCGCGCAGCACCCGGGCGCGCAGCGCATTGGCAAGCCGCGAGCCCATGCGCTTGCCGGCCGTGTCCTGGCGCCCCACGCGCTGCCCGGCGACAAGGCCCAGCCGGCCGGTCGTGTCGGCCAGCATCGGCGCGATGAGGCGGGGCAGCTCATTGGGCGGGTTCTGCCCGTCGCCATCGAGCGTGGCGCAGATTGCAGCGCGCGCGGCCCGCACCCCGCTGAGCACCGCGGCCGACTGGCCGCAGCTTGCCGCGTGGCGCAGCTCGTGCAGATAGGGGATGCGCTGCCGCACCGAGGCAATCGCCTCGGCGGTTCCATCGGTTGAGCCATCATTCACGAAGATGATCTCGAAGGGTGCGAACGGTGCACAGGCCGCGGCAATGCCCTCGGCCAGGGCCGCGACATTTCCCGCCTCGTTCTTCATGGGTGCGATCACGCTGACGCGCGGCGCGCTCGTCATGTCCATCCCTCTGGCTCCGGCGCGGCCAGCTTAGCCGGGCCGAGCGAGGCCAGCCAAGCCCGGCGCCCGGCAGTCGATCAGCGTGGGGTCATCGAGGCGGGCAACAAGGTAGATCGTCGTCGGATCGCCGCGATTGTAGTTAAAGCCGGTCACCGTGGCCAGAATGGTGATGGGAAAGCCCGCCTCCTCGACAAAATCCTGCAGGCTTGCGCCGCGCTGCTCCTCAATGAAGATCAGCCAGCCGCTTTCCTGAGCCAGGCGCTCCTTGGCCTCATCAAGGCTGATGCGCGCAGTGTCGGTGCCGGCGGCGACCACAAGGCTGGGCTCGTAATAGCCCACAATGGTCAGCGGCCGCGGCGAACAGCCGGCAAACTTGGCCCGAGCCTCGGCAAGGCGCGGGCTGAGAAACACCGTGTCGAGCCGGGGCAGCGCAAATTGCAGGATGGCCGGATAGATGGTGATGGCAGCAAGCGTCGCGGCACCGATGAAGGCCGCCACCCGCCGTTCGATCAGCGCCCGGGCGCCGGCGGCCAGGGCCAGGATGGCCACCAGACCCAGAAGCGCCGCGGGGGTTGAGAACGTGCCCTCGATCAGCGGCAGGCCCAGAATTGCCGCCACCGCCAGCACCAGCGCCGGCAGCACAAAGAGTGCTGCCATGATCAAAAGGCGGGCGGGGCTGGGGGTTTCCTTCTCCGTCGAGACCACCCAGAGCGCCACCAGCCCCAGCATGGCCGGCATGACCGGCAACACGTAATGCGGCAGCTTGGTGGAAAAGAACTCATAGGCCACCCAAAAGGGGATGATCCAACCCATAAGGAAGCGGATCTCGGGCTGGCGCCGCCGCTGCCAGGCAAAGGGCGCGGCAATCAGCATCAGCGCCGCCCAGGGCCAGAGCGTGCCCCAGATGGTGGCCAGGTAATAGCCCGGCGGGCCCCAATGCTGCTCCACCCCCTCGGTGACCTTGGTCAGCAGATCGCCGATCACCGCAGCCTCGAAAAACGCGCCATCGGTGCGCAGCCAGATCGCGATCCCCCAGGGCAGCGCAATCAGCCCCATCAGCACCAGGCCGGGAAGCGGCCGGATCTGGCGCAAGGGGGCAAAGCTGCGCGCGGCGATCATCATCCAGGCCAGCGCGCCGACCGTCGGCATCAGAATGATCGGACCCTTGATCAGGATCCCCGCACCGAGGCTGGACCAAAGCACGGCATGGGCGGCGCGCAGCCCCGTGTCGGGCTGCAACAGCAATCGCCCCAGCGCACCCATCGCGGCCACGCAAAAGGCCAGCAGCACCGCATCGGTCTTGGCCAGATTGGCCTCGATCGCCGGCATCATCGCGAGGGTTAGCATGATCCCGGCAAGATTGGCCGCGCGCAGCCCCAGGATGGGACGCAGCGCCCAGGCCGTCAGCAGCCCGGCCAGAAAGATCGCCAGCGCCGAGGGAATGCGGTGGACCCAGATCGGCGCCTCGGTGCCTCCCAAAACCGACGCCGCCCCTGCCTGCAGCCAGTAGATGCCGGCAGGTTTCTTCCAGCGCGGCGCCTCCTGAAAGCGGATATCGACAAAATCGCGCGTCTCGAGCATCTGCCGCGAGGCCTGCACATAGCGGCTTTCATCGCGGTCGGTGGGCGGCAGCGAGGCAATGCCCGGCAGGATCACCACACAGGCAACCGCGGCCAGCAGCACCGCATGGCGCCAGACCGACACCTCGGCCCAGCTCAGGCAGGCGAGCGTGATCGCCTGCAGCCGGCCAAGGATCGTCAACATGCGTCGGTTATTCCGTCGGGGCCGGGGCGAGCGGCAGCGGCGCGGTCACCGGCGGATCGGTGGCATCGTCGGTCGCCGGATCGGTGGCCTCGGGCTGCGGCACGCCGGGCGGCAGCACGCTCAGACCGGGCACGAGCGGCGCTTCGGTCGGAGCGGTGCCGGGGGTCTCGGCATCGATGCGCTCCAGCACCGAATTGTCCGAGGCGCGCTGCGCGGCCAACACCGTGAGCAGGAGCGAGGTGACGATGAAGGCGATCGCCAGCCCCCAGGTGAGCTTGGAGAGCGCGGTTGCCGCGCCCCGGCCGGTCACCAGCCCGCCGCCCCCGCCGCCAATGCCCAACGCGCCCCCTTCCGAGCGCTGCAGCAAAACCACCCCGATCAGAAAGACGGCGATGATGAGATGGACGGTCAGAACGACGTTTTCCATGTCTCGGCTGTTCCCTGTCTTCCGCCAAACCCAAAAGCGATGCGGCACAGGCAAGGGCCATGATCGACCCTTGAGCGCCCGCAGGGGCGCCGTCTCCCCAACCGCGTGGCGCTCATGTAGCGATGCCGGCTTGGCTTGTCGATTGCCAAATCCGCGAAACCCCGCTTCGCCGCTCCCCGACACGCTCCCGACCCGCTCACCGGGCCCGCTCCCGTGACCCGATCCCCGACCCGCTCCTGTAACCCGCTCCCCTGGCCAGATCCCCCGATCCGGGCCGCAGGTGTTTTCTGCCCAGAATGCCCCATGGACAGGCCCGGACCGCGCTGCTAACGCACCCTCCATGTTGCGCCGCCTTTACGATTGGGTCCTGTCGCTTGCAGGCCACCGCCACGCGCTGTGGTTTCTGGCCGTGATCAGCTTCGCGGAAAGCTCGGTCTTTCCCATTCCACCGCATCCGCTCCTGCTGCTGATGGTCATTGCGCGGCCCGAGCGCTGGCTGCTGCTGGGCATCGTCACCTCGGTTGCGTCCGTGCTGGGCGGGATTGCCGGCTATGCGCTTGGCGCGTTCCTGTTCGAGACGGTCGGCCAGCCGGTGCTGGAGGCCTATGGCTGGCTGTCGCGCTTTGACGAGGTCGCCGAGCTCTTTCGCGAAAACGGCATCTGGGCGGTGCTGGCGGGTGGCGCCACCCCCCTGCCCTATAAGGTGGTGACCATCGCCTCGGGGGCCGTGTCGCTCGACTTCACCCTGTTTACACTGGCCAGCATCGCGTCGCGCGGCGGGGTGTTCATGCTGATCGCGGGTCTGGTGCGCATCTTCGGCCCGCCGGTGAAGGCCTTCATCGAAAAGCGCCTCGCGCTGATGACCACGATCTTCGTGGTGCTGCTTTTCGCGGGCTTCCTGCTGATCCGGTATCTGTGATGGCGCGCGTGCTGTCGGTCGATCGCGGGTTCGTGATGCTGGCCGGTCTGGGTTCGGCGGCCCTGTTGCTTGCCGCCTTGGGCTTTCAGTATCTGGGCGGGCTCGCGCCCTGCGCGATGTGCATCTGGCAGCGCTGGCCCCATGCCGTGGCGCTCGGGGCCGCAGCGCTCGGGCTGAGTGTCATGCCGCGGCTGGCCGCGGGCCTGGGTGCGGCTGCGATGCTCACCGGGGCGGGGCTGGCGCTTTACCATGTCGGCGTCGAGCAGCGCTGGTGGGAGGGTCCCGCGACCTGTTCGGCCGGGGATATCAGCGGGCTCAGCGCCGAGGCGCTGATGGCCCAGATCATGACCGCACCGATCGTGCGCTGCGACGAGATCGCCTGGGAGCTTGCCGGCATCTCGATGGCCGGATGGAACGGGCTGGCCTCGCTGGCCCTGGCGGCGGTCTGGTTGATTTCCCTGACCGGGTCGGGCCGAGTTCTCCGCGGCGCTCAGGCCTCCAGCTCGGCATCCCAGTAAAGATAATCCATCCAGCTTTCATGCAGGTAATTGGGCGGAAACTTCCGCCCCGTGCTTTGCAGCTGTTCGGGGCTGGGCTGTGCCGGCGTTGCGCGCAGACGCATGCCGCTCTGGCGCAATGTCTTGTTTCCCTTGCGCAAATTGCAGGGCGGGCAGCAGGCCACGACATTCTCCCATGTTGTGCGCCCACCGCGTGAGCGGGGGATCACATGGTCAAAGGTCAGCTCGCCCCGCGCGCCGCAATACTGGCAGGTGAACTCGTCGCGCAGAAAGAGGTTGAAGCGGGTGAAGGCCGCCATGCGCGCCGGGCGCACATAATCGCGCAGCACCACGACCGAGGGCAGGCGCAGCTCAATCGACGGGCTGCGCACCGTCATGTCGTATTGGGCAATCACCTGCACCCGATCCAGGAACGCCGCCTTGACCGCCTCCTGCCAGGGCCAGAGCGACAGCGGAAAGTAGGAGAGCGGCCTGAAATCGGCGTTCAGCACCAAAGCCGGATGGTCGCGCAGCGTGGCTGGGCTTCGCACAAACTGTGTGGAAAACTCAGTGTTCATGGCACCCGTGTCTCCGCCCGCACGCCGCGTGATGGTGCGGCGGGGACGGGACGCGCGCCCGCCCCAATTTAGCGCCACTATATCTGGTCGTCAGTGGCGCGCAACCCCTCCAGATACGGTGGGGCTTCGTCAGTCGGCGTTTTATCCACAAGCCATGACGCTTTGTTGACAGCCGGGCCTGCGGCAAGGCCGGTCAGAGCGCATCAAGGGACGCGGCGATCCCCTCCCACAGCGCGTCGGCCGGCTCGCAGCCCACCGAGAGGCGCACATAGCCCTCCGGCACCGCATCGCCCCAGCGCGCCCGCCGCTCGGCCGAGCTGTGCACGCCCCCAAATGAGGTTGTGGCCGCAAGCGGCGCGGCGGCGATGAACCGATCCGCCGTGGCCGCATCGGGCAGGGCCAGCCCCAGGATGGTGCCGCCGGCGGCCATCTGCCGGCGTGCCACTGCCTCGGACGGATCGCCCGGCAGGAACGGATAGCGCAGGCTGGCAATCCGCGGATGCGCGGCCAGGCGCCCGGCCAGGCGCGCGGCCGTCTCGCACATCCGGCTCATCCGCAGCTCAAAGGTCTCCAACCCGCGATGCAGCGCCCAAGCATCAAACGGGCCGGCGATCGCCCCCGACAGGGTCCGCCACTCATGCAAACCAGCCATCAGGCCCGGATCGCGCGTGGCGACATGACCGGCCAGCAGATCGGAATGCCCGTTGGGCGCCTTGGTGTCCGCGGCAACCACGAGATCGGCGCCAAGATCGAGCGGGCGCTGCAGCAGCATCGTTGCGGTGGTGTTGTCGACCGCCAGCAGCGCATCGCCCTTCCGTGCCGCAATGGCCGCGATGTCGCACACATCCAGCCCCGGATTGGAGGGTGTTTCGAGAAAGACCAGCCGATAGGGCGTCAGATCGGCCTGCGCGAACTCCCCCGTCTGAATGTACTGCGTCGTCACCCCGAACTTGGCCAGAAACCCATCCAGAAGCTTGCGCCCGGTATAGTAGCCATCTTCCGGGAACAGCACCCGGTCGCCTGCCTGAAGCGTGGTGTGAAACACCGCTGCAAGGGCGGCCATGCCGGAGGGAAAGAGCAGGCAGGGCGCGTCTTCGAGGGTTTCGAGCGCCGCTTCGGCCTCCACCACGGTCGGGTTTGCGAACCGCCCATAGGTGTAGGGCGCCTGGGTGTCGCCGGGCAGATGAAAGGTCGCGGCCGGCGTGATGGGCAGTGCCACCGGATCGCCCTTGGCCAGGGCGGCCTTGCGGCGATGCAAAAGCCGCAGCGCACGGGCATCCATTTCACTCACGCCTCACCCCGGTTTGGCCCGGTTGGGGTGCTTGTGCGGTGCCCGGCAAGGCCGCTCAAAACGGCACATCATCGGGGCGGCTGACGAAACTTGCCACGACGCGCTTGGCCCCGGCCTTTTCAAACTCGATGGTCAGCTTGTCGCCCTCAATCGCGCTGATCAGGCCATAGCCGAATTTCTGGTGGAAGACCCGCTCGCCGGTCTCAAAGCCCGAGACGGCCTCGGCATCGATGACGAGGTTGCGCGCCTCGCGCGGCTGGCTCAGCCCATAGGCAGCGCCCTGGCGGCCGCGGCGCGACTGCATGCGCGCCCAGCCCGGCGAATTGTAGACCGAGGCCTGCGCCGCGCGGTCCTCAAGCTCCGAGCCCCGCATGATCCCCGGCATCTGCCCGAACCCCGCTGCGGCCCCGCCGCCGCCACCGTAAAGCCCGGGCGGGGTCAGCACCTCGACATGGCCCGATGGCAGCTCATCGACAAAGCGCGACGGAATCGCCGATTGCCAACGCCCATACATCGCCCGGTTTGCCGCAAAGCTGATGGTGCAATGCGCCCGCGCCCGGGTGATGCCGACATAGGCAAGCCGGCGCTCCTCCTCCAACCCCTGTTTGCCGCTTTCATCCATCGAGCGTTGCGAGGGAAAAAGCCCATCCTCCCAGCCCGGCAGGAAAACTGCGGGAAACTCCAGCCCCTTGGCGGCATGCAGGGTCATGATGGAGACCTTGGGCGTGCCCTCCTCCTGCTCATTGTCCATCACCAGGGCGACATGCTCCAAAAAGCCCTGCAGGTTCTCGAACTCCTCCAGCGCCTTGATCAGCTCCTTGAGGTTTTCGAGCCGGCCCGGCGCCTCGGGCGAGCGGTCGGCCTTCCACATCGCGGTGTAGCCGGATTCGTCGAGCATCTGTTCGGCCAGGGCGGTGTGGCGCTGCCCGTCCCGCGCCGCGGCCGCCCAGCGGTCGAGATCGGCCACCAGCCCGCCAAGGCTGGAGCGGGCGCGTGCGGTCAGCCCACCCTCGGCGGCCAGCGCCCGGGCCGCGGCGACCAGTGTCAGCCCCCGGGCGCGGGCGGTGCGGTTGATCTCCTGCACCGCCTTGTCGCCCAGCCCGCGTTTGGGCGTGTTCACGATCCGCTCAAAGGCCAGATCATCGTCGAGGCTGACGGCGAGGCGGAAATAGGCCATCGCATCGCGGATCTCCATGCGCTCGTAAAAGCGTGGCCCGCCGATCACCCGATAGGGCAGCCCGATGGTCAGAAACCGGTCCTCAAAGGCCCGCATCTGGAACGAGGCCCTGACCAGGATCGCGATGTCATCGGGCGAGACCGGATCCTGGCCGCGGGTGCCATGGCCCATCGCCTCGATCTCCTCGCCGATCCAGCGCGCCTCCTCCTCGCCATCCCAATGCCCGATCAGACGCACCTGGCCGCCCTCGCCCGCCTCGGTCCACAGCGTCTTGCCCAGCCGCTTTTCATTGGCCGCAATCACGCCCGAGGCCGCGGCACGGATATGGCCGGTGGAGCGGTAGTTCTGCTCCAGCCTGATCACCGCGGCGCCGGGAAAATCGGTCTCGAACCGCAGGATGTTACCCACCTCGGCCCCGCGCCAGCCATAGATCGACTGATCATCGTCGCCCACCACGCAGATGTTGCGATGGCTCTGCGCCAGCAGCCGCAGCCACAGATACTGGGCAATGTTGGTGTCCTGATACTCATCGACCAGGATGTAGCGAAACCAGCGCTGGTACTTGGCCAGAACATCGGCATGGGTCTGGTAGATGACCACGACATGCAACAGCAGATCGCCGAAATCGACCGCATTGAGATCGCGCAACCGCTGCTGGTAGCTGCGGTA